>CAZSXH010000141.1:0-1536 GCA_964611015.1 uncultured Muribaculaceae bacterium | reverse complement strand
CATATAGACGTTTGATGGGTCCATAGTGCGAAGGCCATCTACAATAAATGCATAGTAGCATTAATGGGAGTTGCTTTATCTAAAGAACAAATAGATGCTTTAAAAAGATTAAACGTTCCGGTAATATTAATGCTTGATAATGATAATGCTGGAATGGAGGCTACCGTAAAAAATGGCGAACTTCTCATAAAAGCAGGAGTTGATGTTAAAGTTGTAAGGCTAAGCGGGGCAAAAGATCCTGATGAGTATATAAGAACAAAAGGAATAGATGCCTTAAATGATAATATAAAAAATGCTTTAAAATATATTGATTTTAAACTAGAATATTTAAAAAATAATAAAAATCTTAATAATATGGAAGACATAATTAGTTATGTTAAAGATGTAATGAAAAGCTTAAATGATCAAGATGACTTGACAAAAGAGCTAGTTATATCTAAAATAAGCAAGGATTATTCTGTTGATATAGATATTTTAAGAAAAGAGGTTATGAGTGGTCCTAAAGTAATTAATAAGGAAATAGAAATTAAAGAAGAACCTAGATTAAAAGTATCTAAATATCATAAAGCTAGTCATAAAGTTTTATATTATATGTTAATGGATAATAAATATATTACCATATATAAAAATAAACTTGGTTACTTCAAAGAAAGGATGGAACGAGTACTAGCTAGCGAAATAGTCTATTATGTAGGAGAATTTGGAAATATTGATATTGCTGATTTTACAACATATATTATGGATAACGAAGAGATTTATATGTTTTTACAAACAATAATTGGAGAAAATAATAATGAGGTTATCAGTGACGAAGAATTTAATTCATGTATTGAGGCAATAATAAAGATTTTCAAAAATGATGAAATCAATGATTTGAAGTTAAAAATCAAACAAGAGATGGATGTAAACAAGAAAATGGAGTTAATTGCAAAGTTAACTGAAATTAAAAAGGAAGTGTGAATCATGGTAGAAATTAAAACAATGGAAGAAAGAGAAAATTCTTTAATTGAAATTGGTAAGAAAAAAGGTTTTATTACCTTCGAAGAATTAGCGAATGAATTAAAAGGCTTAGAAGTTGATAATGATGCCTTAGATAATTTATATAATAAATTGGTAGAAAATAATATTGAAATTGTTGCTGAAGCAGATGTAGACACTTCAAATGGCGAAGCAAAAATTAGAGAAAAAAATGAACAAGATGTAGTTATATTAAGTGATGAAGATATTACTAAAGATATAAATATTAATGATCCTGTTAGAATGTATTTAAAAGAAATTGGAAGAATATCTTTACTTTCTAGTGAAGAAGAAATGGAAATTTCTAAACGTGTTGCAGAAGATGATCCTGAAGCTAAAAGACTTCTTGCAGAATCAAATCTTCGACTTGTTGTAAGTATTGCTAAAAGATATGTAGGTAGAGGACTTTTATTTTTAGACTTAATTCAAGAAGGAAATATTGGTCTTATGAAAGCTGTAGAAAAGTTTGACTATGATAAAGGATATAAATTTTCTACTTATGCTACATGGTGGATTAGA
>CAZSXH010000140.1:0-1646 GCA_964611015.1 uncultured Muribaculaceae bacterium | reverse complement strand
ATTACAAATGTATGGACTAGAAAAATATTCTAAACAAGTAGCAAAATTCCTTCAAAACAATAGAAGTTGGACATATGATTTTTGGTTTGGGGATAAAAGCAAATATGATTTAAAAGCGATTAAACGAACTGTATTAGGTCATTTTCAAAATATTCAACTTGCTAATGATGCGCAAGCATTAAATCGTGAAGATTTGGCAAAGGCATATTCAATTCTTTCTGATTTTTGTAATAAACATAAGGTTAAGAATAAATTTGAAATTATTGATTATTTTGCTAAATTATTGGGTAAGGAGGAAAAAGATGTATTTAATGAAATACCCTATGACGAATTAATTAATATTTCATGTACTAAATTACCATATGACAATAAAACAAATATATGTATTGACCCATCAATTACTAAGTATGCAGATGTGTTTGGTAATGATAGATTAAAGTGGATATATGATGATTTATCATTTTATGTTGAATCTCATAAATCAAAAGATGATACGAAATTCAAATCATATTTAAAACATTTATTATTAAAAGGAAATCCAACAGTTCAAGATATTATTACATTATATGATAATTTAAAATCATTAGGGAATGAAAGGCTTGATATAGATTATAAACCAGAGATACTTATAAAACAAGTGCCTTATAGTGATATACATTATGTTTTAAGATTTCCAGATTATGAATGGGGAAATACCTTAACTGCAACTGATGATACAAGATTAAGAATTAAAACTAAAGAGCAATATAATCAATTACAGCGATTAATTAATGATTACAATGGAAAGAAATAACAGACCTATTATAACAGTGTCAGAGTCTCAATTACAAGAAATGATTACTGAAGCAGTCTTAATGAGATTAACAGAAGCAGGAGACCGCTCTGAATATTGGAAAAAGCGTTGGGAAAAACAAAAAGCAGAAGGTTCTGTTCCTGATAGGAGTGAATATTGGAAAGAACGCGCAAAAAAACAAAAGGCTGAACGTATCCAAAAGAAGAAAGCAGAAAAACGTAAACTAAGTAAAGCCGATAGACGAATAAAGAAAGCAGCAGATGATTGGGAATGGCATTGTATGTTTAATAATGCGATGGATAGAGATGTGTTGGATATGATGGACATTTCTGATGGCTATGGTGATTGGTATCCAGGAGATAATGACTGATATAATAAACAACCTATTGATTTTTATCAAAAATTAGTGGGTTGTTTTTTAATTATTTAAATATTTATATAAACAACTTATACGTTATGCGAATAAGAATTACTGAAGAACAATTTAACAAATTATTAATGTTAGAACGTTTAAGTCACTCTGATGAAGTGGAAAATGCTGCTGAAGAATTATATCAATTAATAATAAATCAATGTAGAGAAACTAAACGATTCGAAGGAACTTTGAATCATGTATTATTTAGCACACCTTATACCATACATTATTCAGTAAAACCAACTGAAAATAAAAGAACAGAGTCATCTTCAAGTGATTTAGATAATCATATTTTAGATTTAAAATTATACGTCTCTAAATTACCTAATGGACGATCCACTATAGACCCTAGACTTTTTCATGATACAATATATCATGAATTACACCATATATTTCAAAAAAGTAAAGTAGCGCCAAAACCTTTATTAAAAACAAATA
>CAZSXH010000139.1:0-1706 GCA_964611015.1 uncultured Muribaculaceae bacterium | reverse complement strand
TTTTTAATTTTTTACTAGTAAGTAATGAAGATATAATGTATGCAAAAAAGCCAATTATAACTAAATATAATAGTTTAAATATTGCAAAAAAGCTAATTAAATCTTTTGTATATAATAATATGCCGTTTTTATAAATACCATAAATATATAACGGGATTAAAGCTAAAAGATATTTTATTACTATTTTACTTAAGCTACTTTTACTATGAATAAAAACCTTCATATTATTTCTCCTTTAATTTTTCTCTTAAATTAATAAAGCATGGACATACATAAGAACATAAGCCACAATCTATACAATTTTCTTTGTTTTCTAAGGTTAAAGGATTTACTCCTTTAGGACAAACTTCAATACATTTACCACATTTTATACAAGAGCTAACCTTTATTTTTTGTTTTTTCATGATATTGACACTTATTACTTCATCACTAATTATAAAGTTACTTGGATTATTAATCTTAAATCCTTTCATTAAACCATTAACGATAATATCATATTTATCACATTTAAGTTCAATAAACTTCTCTATTACATCTGAAAGTAATGCATATTTTTTTACTCTAATTATTTTATTTGCTTTTATAGCATCTCCTGCTATTGTAATTAAAGTAGTAGATTCACTTTTATTATTTAAAAGATTATTTAATTTTATTAAATCTAATATATCAAGATATAAAGCGTTATTTTTAAGATGTAATTTTTCTTTTATGGCATCATCGCTTTCTAAAAGATATTCATCATTTACCAAAGTGATTTTAGAATTTGGATAAGATCCCATTACTTTTAAACACTCATCTATGATAAACGCATCATTATTCTTTATAACAATATAATTAGTTTTACATTGATAAATATTACTAAGTTTTTCAATTAATTCTAATAATTCTAATATATTTTCTTTAAGTAAAAAAACTTTATTATATACATATGGTTCTTCATCTATTGTCTTTAAAACAATGTAATCAAATTTTTTATTACTTTTAAATTTATTAAGTAATTCTATATTTTTTTCTTCTTCCAATGCTTTTAATATATTAGGTATATTAAATGCTTTTTTTCGTGATTTAGGAACTTTACTAAACTCTCTAAAGTCATTTTGAATAACTAATGTATTTTTTATATTATTTAAAACATTACATTTTTTGATACCAATAGCTATTCCAGAAACTGATGAATAAAGATTTTTTTTGCTAACCATTTGATCTTTATAAATGTATTCATCTTGCTTTGCTAAAATATTACTATTTTCAACAGGAATATAAATATAATCTGGATTTAAATAGTAAGTTATATTATCATTAGGGATAATATTTTTATCTTTTTCAATTCTTATGTGCTTCATCATTATCCCTACTTTCTAAATATTTATGAAGATTAATAGCAACCGTCTCAGGTATAATTTCACTTAATTCTTCAATACTTGCTTCCTTCATTTTCTTTATACTTCCATATTTTTTAATAAGCTCTTTTTTTCTCACCTTTCCAATACCATCAATATTATCAAGTAAAGAAGCAATCGTTCCTTTATCTCTAAGAGTTTTATGATAAGTAATTGTAAAGCGGTGAACTTCATCTTGAATTCTAGTCAAATAATGAAAGATATCACTAGATCTTGGAATTTCAATTGCCTCAAGAGTATCTCCATCTACTAATTCGTTTGTACGATGATGATCATCTTTTCTTAAACCACACACTTTTATTGGTA
>CAZSXH010000138.1:0-1719 GCA_964611015.1 uncultured Muribaculaceae bacterium | reverse complement strand
CAATACTAAAAATGGTGAAATATATGCAAGAGAAAATCCTAAAACAACTCGAAAAAGAGTTTGAAAAGAATACTGATTTTATTACAAAGAAAATTGCTACAAAACATTTCGGTGATATTTATGTTATTTATTTAGAAAGTGTTACTGGTAGTGATAAAGTTAACGATTATATCTTAAAACAACTTACTTCTATTAATAATTTAAAAGATGTTAAAAAGTATAATATGGGAAGTATTATTCCTGGTCCCAATACAGTCAAAATCGAGGAACCTGACCAAATCGAATTTTATTTAACAAATGGATTTACGATTGTTTTAACAAGTAAAGAAATTTTGGCTTTTGAAACAAAGGCAGATATTAATCGAAGTGTAAGTGTTCCTGAGGTTCAAAAGTCTATTTATGGACCAAGCGATGCATTTACAGAAAATATTCAAATTAACTTAGGTCTTGTTAAAAGAAGAATTAAATCAAATACTTTAAAAACTGAAAATAAAATCATAGGAAGAAAAACAAAAACAAGTATTAATGTTTTATATTTTGATGATATAGTAGATGAAAAACTTGTAAGTAAAATTAATGAGAAACTTGATGCAATTGACATTGATGGAATTATTGATTCTTCTACTTTAGGTTATTTATTAGATGGAGAACGAAAAAGTGTTTATCCAACTTTAATGCATACCGAAAGACCTGATACTGTGGTAACTGCTCTTTTAGAAGGAAAAGTTGCAATTTTAGTTGATACCTGCCCAGCAGCTATCATCGTCCCATCATTTTTTATTGATTTTATTAATCCAACAGTAGATAACTATAATAAAAGCGGAAATATAAATTTTGTTAAAATATTACGTCTTATTACTTTTTTTATATCGATGACAGCTCCTGCTATATATATAGCTATCATGAATTATAATCAGGAAACTATTCCAACCAGTTTGCTTTTAAACTTTGCCGTTCAGCGTGATGGTGTCCCCTTTCCTACTATTATTGAAACTATTTTAATGTTAATAATATGTGATATCTTAAGAGAAAGCGATTTAAGATTTCCCTCAAGTTACGGTTCATCAATTTCAATACTTGGAGCCATCGTTTTGGGAGAAGCGTCAGTTAATGCTGGAGTTGTATCCCCAATTACTATAATCGTTGTTGCCATAACTTTTATTACTAGTCTTTCTTTTAGTAATATTGAAGTTAACAATGCCTTACGTTATTTTCGTTTTATCTTTATTCTTTGCGCAGGATTCTTCGGTTTATATGGAGTCACTTTAGGCCTTTTGTACTTCTTAATTTATACTACAACTACAGAATCATTTGGCTGGCCTTATTTTGCGCCAATATCTCCTTTTGATAAAACATATTTCAATAATACTGTAGTAAAAAATTCAATAAAAAAAGATACCAAACGAAGCAAAATGTTTACTAACAAAAACATTACTAAGCAAAAGGAGAATTTATGAAAAAGATAATTATTATGATTGTTTTACTTCTATCATTATCGGGATGTTATGATTATAAAGAAGTTAATAATATGGCCTTTGTCAGTGCTATTGGTATTGATTATAAAGACGAAGAATTTAAAATTACTATTGAACTTTTAAATGATAAAACAGAAAAAGATTCCATGCAAATTACTACTTATACTACAGAAGGGTCTGATAAATCTCTTGCTATTGCTATTGAAAAGGCATCAGACAAAATCGTCAAAGAAGCAAGTTATAG
>CAZSXH010000137.1:0-1890 GCA_964611015.1 uncultured Muribaculaceae bacterium | reverse complement strand
AAGCCATTAATAATAATCAATATATAATTTTTGCTAAAAAAACGGAAACTTAAATGTACAGAAAAAAAGAGCAAATTAATTTAAAAAGAAAAACTTTATGAAATTTAGAAATAAAAATAGTCATAAAGTTTTTTTTCGCAAAAAATAGGCATGAAAAAAGAAATTCAATAAAAGAAAAATTTTAAAATATCATCAACACTAGTTTTCAAAGAGCATTATTTATGATATTATTTAATCATCAAATCGGAGTTGAAAGTTTAAATCTAAACTTTCAAGATTTGGTATTTTTGAAGAAATAAGTGTGTTGATGATATTTTTGCTTATTTCTTTTTTTGTTGCAACTTTCTTAACTTCTTTAACTAATAAAGAGCCTAATTCTAATAATTGCCTTAAGGTGTGTGCTATTTGAATAAATAGATAATGTATTTTTAAGGCATTTTCAAATCTACTACATAAATGACTTATTTTAAATGTTCCATTTTTTTGTACATTAAATCCTTCATTTTCTATTTTCCATCTACTTCTTCCCATAGCTACAATTTCTTTGATATTGTAAGTGTCTATTTTTAAATCACTAACGTAGTTAAAAGTAGTACTTTCACCATTTTCTAAAACTTCTCTATATTTAAAAGCATTTAATTTATTACCTTTGAATATTATACCTGAAGATAAATAATAGTTTTCTAGAGATACTTCATTTTCATAATTGATATTATCTTCAAATTCTTCATAAACATTTTTAAGTCTATCCTTTTTTAGATTAAAGATATAATGCCATTTATATTCATTACAGATATTAATCATTGGAGTAGTAGCATATAAAGCATCACCAGTAACAATAAATTTTAATTTTGGATAATTTTTCTTTATTCTTGGAGCCATTCTTTTAAAGGCATTTACTTCACAATCTTGTTTTTGATTTTCATTATTTAAAGGCGTATTTTCTATCCATTCTGAGTCAATACTAATAAGCATTTTACCGAAACAAACTTTAGCTTCTAAAACATATTTATAATATTTAGTTTTTCCATCTCTTGTTTTAGTTAAGCAATTACCATTTAGATTATAATCCAAAGAGGTAAGACCAGTAGCATCAACAATTAATTGAATAGATTTGTCGTATCTAAATTTATCAAACATTTTGCTTCTTAAAATAGCTTTAAACATATATTTTCTTATATCATCAATTTCTTCATAACTTAGGTCTTCAATAACGTCTTGAATAGTTTGCCAATCAGGTATTTCCTCTAGTTCTTGGTTACAGATTGTAGATAGATTATTAATAGCTTCTTCCGTTTGAAATTCATTATTTATATTGGTCATAGTAGTAATACCACATAGCAAGGCAAGTAATCTGGTCATTATGATAGTACGCATTTTATATGTGATATAACTTTTATGTCGTTTATCAGTAAGATTAGAAAATAAAGACATTAAGTTTGGAAAATATTTTTGAATTATTTTTCGTAATTCGTTTAAGAAGCACTTGTCTTTCATTAATTCTTTTCTTTGCTTTTTGGTTAATGATTCGCCCTTTTTAAAAGTTTTACCAGATTTAATTCTAATGGATTTATCATTATACTTTTTTTGTAATTCTCTTTCTTTTTTTCTTCTAGTACGTCTACTTAGATTTTGAGCCTCTTCAATTTCTTTTTTTAGTTCTTCACACATAATTATAACCTCTTTATAATAACATTATATCAAATAATCTTTGCGAAGAAAATTAAAAGAAAATTTACTCTTTTTAGCTGAATTAAATAATAATTATTGAATTTAAACTATAATTTTGTTATTATATTAATAGTAAAAGGGAGAATGTAGTGTGGCTAATTTAGATTCACATTTTAAAGTTGACTATAAAAATGCCGTTAGTGATAAAAAAGCTACCTT
>CAZSXH010000136.1:0-1915 GCA_964611015.1 uncultured Muribaculaceae bacterium | reverse complement strand
AATTTGCTTCATTTAAAATTTTAGTTAATTCATCTACTCTTTTTTTTATTTCTTCCATATTAACTCCAAAGCTTATTTGGATATTCCCCCCTTGCTATTAATTCATTTATCTTCGACTTTACTTCTTCTAAATCTTCTTTATAAGTCATTCCTAACCACAAAGCATTGGTAACAACATCCATTAATTTTATATCGTTGTTATTCAAATGTTTTTTTACAACATTTGGAAGCAATGCTTCATTTTTCAAAATATCTTCATCACTTTGTTTAAAATAATCATTGAAATAATCTTCTAAATATTTAAAGAAATTATTATGAAAAGCAAACATATTCATACTTACACTTTGATCTAGAGGTATTTCAAAACATTGACTTCCATCAAGAGGTTCTGCTAAAGCATAACCATCTTTAGTTATAATGCTACTTTCAATTAAATCATTAATAATTCCATCTTTACCAAAACAAACTGCTCTTTTTACACTTCCATATTTTGATGATGTTTTATCATAGGGATAACTTATACAAGCATACGTATTTTCATCATAATTTTCTTTTAAGAATGTTGCAGCTTTTAAGTAACTATCAGAACCATAAAAATCATCGGCGTTGATGATGACGAAATCACCTTCAACTTCATTTTGGGCACACAAAATTGCTTGGACTGTTCCCCAAGGTTTTAATCTTTTCTCTGCTAAATACTTTTTAGATTCTGGAATATCTTCCAATTCTTGATAAGCATACCCTACTTCAATAAAACTTTCTAATCTTTTACCGATTGTTTCTTTAAATACACTTTCAAGTTCTTTTTTTATAACAAAAACAACTTTATTAAAACCTGCTTTTTTAGCATCGTATATAGAATAATCAATTATAAATTCATTATTAGGACCAACTGGTTCAATTTGTTTTAATCCTCCAAAACGACTACCCATACCTGCAGCCATTATAACTAACGTTAGATTCATATTTTCTCCTTTTATCTTATTTTCTTTTTAAGCCTTCGTAATTACTTAACACCTTTTTTATTCCAAATCTTTTATCAAAAGCAACAGTTACATATTTTTCATCAGCATCAATGACAACACCACGACCAAATAATTTATGTTCTACTATTTCACCATGATTATATAAAGTTCCTTCTTTTTTGTAGAAATCTTCTTTTCTAAATGGAGTTACTTCTTTATCATTAGTCATTTTTTCAATTAATTCATTATCTATTTCTCCAACAAATCTAGAAGGTGGATTCATACTAGTATTACCAAAAAGCATTCGATGACGAGCATTAGTTATAAATAATCTTTCTTTTGCTCTAGTAATACCGACATAGCAAAGTCTTCTTTCTTCTTCTAAGTCTTTTGGCTCGTTCATACTCATAGAATGTGGCATAATACCTTCTTCCATTCCCGCAAGAAAGACTGCTCTAAACTCAAGGCCTTTTGCTGAATGCATAGTCATTAGAGTAATAGCATTATCTTCATTACTATGATCTGATACATCAGATACAATACTTATATCTTCCAAGAAATCTTCTAAATTAATTGTACCAACTTCATTTTGATAAGTTTCAGTAATACTTCTAAATTCTAGTAAATTTTCCATTCTAATTTCTGATTCTAAAGTTTTATCAGCTTCAAGTTCATATTTAAGACCACTTCTATCTAAAACTAAATCAATTAATTCCGTTAGATCTAAGTCTTTAGATGCTTCTGTTAATTCTAATATTAGTTTTTTAAACTCTAATTCTTTTGGTTTAGAAAGACACTCAAACATACTTAAATCTTGTGAAACTGCAATTTTCTCCAAATCTTCGAGTGACTTATCCCCAATACCTCTTTTTGGTACTCCAATTGCTCTTTTTAAAGCTACATCATCATTATGATTACTTATAAGTCTTAAGTAGCTTAGTAAGTCTTTA
>CAZSXH010000135.1:0-2015 GCA_964611015.1 uncultured Muribaculaceae bacterium | reverse complement strand
AAAGTAACTGAAGATAACCAATTACTCAATTTAAATGATGAAGTAGTACTATACAATTACAATAATGAAGATATCTCAATTTATAAAGAATACTTAGATAAATATACTTATACTTTTGAATTAAACGATAACAATTATACTTTTTCAAAAATTGAAAAGAACTAATAAAAAACACATCAACTTAATGATGTGTTTTTTTATATATTTCTATTAAAATATCTTCATCTAATTCTTCTGCTCTAACACTTTCTTTTAAATCATATTTATCTAAAACATTCTTAATAGTACTCCAATCGTAATTATTTAAATTATTCTTTAAAGTCTTTCTTTTTTGTTTAAAAGCATTTTTTAAAAATTCAAAATACTCTTTTTCTTCTATTTCTGGTTTATTTTCCCTTTTTGTAAAACTAATAACTGAACTTTCTACCTTTGGAACAGGATTAAAAGCATACTTTGATACATCAGTAACTTTATAAGCTTCAAAATAGTACTTTAAAACCAAAGTTATATAACTATATTCTTTGCTTTTAGGCTTAGCTAAAAATCTATCCGCTACTTCTTTTTGAACCATTATTGTAAATTTTTTAAAGTCTATTTGTTCGTTAATTACATGTTCAATGATTGGAGTTGTTATGTAATATGGTAGATTACCTATCAAATATAAGTTATTGTATTTAATATCCTTTATATCCTCTTTTATATTAGATGCTAAAAAGTCTTTGTAGATAATCTTTACTTTATCATCTTCTAGGTTACTTAATAAAGGCTTTAAATCAGTATCTAGCTCATATGCTATAATACTGCTTCTTTTTTGCTTTAACTCACTTGTTAAAGCTCCTCTTCCAGGGCCAACTTCAATTATTAAATCTGATTCATTACTATCTACTTCATCAATGATTTTTTTAATTATATTTTTATCTATTAAAAAATTTTGTCCTAAACTCTTTTTTGCTTTCATAATCAAAATAAAGGATGGATTAATTCCATCCGCTCCTTAACACATCATAAGTTATTGAACTACGTCCAACATTACTCATAGCATATCTTTCGTTTGGAGAAAGAAAATCGATAGCATTTCCTAAAACTCCACGATCTAGCACAATTGCCAAGACTCTACCTTCACTTATTCTTTTGCTATAAAAACTAATTATAGAACCACATGGTAAGTTCTTGCTTGAAGCAACAATATATACTCTTCCATATTCTTTATCATCATAAGTATTAGTACCATCTTTAATATTATATCCTGGTTTACAAGCAAGCGTACCTCCACATAAAGGACAATTATAAACATAACCAGTTAAATCGCCAGTATAAGTATCTTTTGCAGTATATTTTAAACTTTGTTCAACTTCAACTATTTTTAAAGCCATAGTTGATAAATTAATAGTTTTATTTACATTATCATTTTCTACTGCTGCGCTTTCAACATTTGCACTACTCTTAGCTATTATTAAAACAAAAATGATTAAAAATAATCTTGCAAAATAATTAACTATTTTCATTATTCATCCACCTCACTGGATATATAAATTATAGCATTTTAAAGCCCATAAGTCAAAACTTATGGGCCTAATGCCAAAAATAGGTATTAGTTAATTTTTGAATAAATTTTTTTCGAATTTTCACTCGTTTTTTTTGCTGTTTCATCCAAGGAAATTTCAAATTCTTGAGCTAAAAATTTTGCAATATCTAATACTTTTGATGGATCATTTTTCTTCCCTCTAAAAGGTTCAGGTGTAAGATATGGACTATCAGTTTCTAAGATTATATGATCTAGTCCAATTTCTTTGATTGTTTCTTTTAAATGAGAGTTTTTAAAGGTTACAACTCCATTAATGCCTAACATAAAACCCATTTTTATATAAATATTTGCTGTTTCAACACTTCCAGAAAAAGAATGTATTGTACCTTTAACTTTGTACTTTTTTAATGAGTTAATTGTATCTTCTGTTGCTTCTCTACTGTGAATAATAACTGAAATATTGTATTTTTCTGCTAAAGCAAGTTGTGTT
>CAZSXH010000134.1:0-2030 GCA_964611015.1 uncultured Muribaculaceae bacterium | reverse complement strand
TCTAATGGAATAATTGGAATTAAATTAAATAATAGAATACTTAGATTATATTTAAAAAAGATTTCTTTTGTATTTATACTAAAAGGCAAAAAGTATATTATTACTCCTAAAATAATTTGAAAAAAAACTCCTGCTAAAGCAATTAATATTTCATTTTTTATCGGAGTATTTAAATCTTTTTTAATGCGAGTTACTCCTCCGAAGGGATAAATTGTTATATCTGTTACTTCATAGTTTAGTATCTTAGCAACAATAAAATGACCAAATTCATGAAATAATACTATAGCAAATATAATTACTCCAAGTTTTATATAGCCACATAAAAAAAGAAGTAATAAAAAATAGATTGTTAAACCATTAATTTTTATATTCTTCATACTTTAAAAACTCATTATCTTTTTTTATTACTAGATATAATTCTTTACTTATAGTTTCACCTAAAATAGTGCCACTATCGACATAATCATATAGTTTTACAGCGACATTAGTAAGATTTCCATACCAAATATCTATACCATCTACTCCTTGAATGATAACTGTGTTGCCATATCCTTCTTTTTCACCACTAAATACAACTATACCACTAGTGATATTATTAACTAAAGTATTAGTACCAACTGTTAATGATTCTCCTTCTAAATAATCTTTTATTTCTTTATAAACTAATTTTCCATCAAAAACAGTTTGTACATTATCATCTTTTGGAAGAACCTCTCCAAACAAATCTTCATACCAAGACTTTACTTTGGTAAAAGGCATGCTTTCAGTAAGAACATATTCTTTATACAAAAATAAGTTTTCATCACTTAGATTAGTAAAAATAATACTAAGAAGAAAAAAGATTACAGCAAGCAAAAAACGGGAAGCAAATACTTTTAAATTAAATCCTTTTTTAGATGATTCTAAAGCATTAGAAAAAGACTTCTTTTTACGTTTAAAGTTAGCTACATACTCATCCATTAAAATATCACCCAAATAATTTTATGTTTTCCCTATCCTTTTTATAACTTATAAAAATATAAACACTATTTATAATAATGATATTGATAATGATTTTTAGATCTAATCTATAAATGACATTAGTAATTAAATAAAAAATCAAAATCATAGTTATATTAAAAATATAATAATTTAAGAAATTATAAAAATTAACATTTATCTTTTTATGCAAATAGTAAAAAACAATAATGAAAGCTGTAGCAATTATCCACGTATGAAGAATAAACACATCTACAATTAATCCTATAACAATATTAGTTAAAATATTTTTATCATTAATATTCAACAAAAAGAAAAATGATTTAAATGGAGTAAAATTATATATTAAAATATCTAATATCAAGTTAAGCATTTTTTCCTCCATAAATATATAAATAATTTATTTTATTAAGATCCACTCCTAAATTTACCTTTACTATTTTTTCAATTTCTGTATTATTTAACATTACTTCACTAACACGACCGATGAATATTCCTCCAGGAAGATTACCAAGACCTGAGGTGTAAATTTCATCACCTACTTCAATATTTTGATAATTATTGATTTCTTTAACAATCATATCATCAACATATTTTAAAATACCATATGACTCGTTTATTCTTACAGATACTTCACTATCCTTACTTGATAATAACTCTACATCACTTGAATGATCATAAGTTTTTGTGATAACCCCGATTAAGCCATCATTTGATAATACAGAATCTCCAACTTTTACATTATCTTTAAAACCTTTATAAATAGTAATTTTTTTATTAAATTCGTACATATTACGATATTTTATTTTACTTAAAATTAATTTGCCATTTTCTATATCTATTTCTTCTAAACTTTCTAAATCATTATAATTTCTTTTTACTTCGTTTTTATAATCACTTAATATAAACTCTTTTTTTAAATTATTATCCAAATTTATAACGATACTATTAATTGCACTGCCAAAAATAAATAATAAAAAAAATGCTAGTAAACACATATATTCAATTTTTTTATTCTTCATTATTGCTCCTTTAAGTATATTTCAAATGCT
>CAZSXH010000133.1:0-2039 GCA_964611015.1 uncultured Muribaculaceae bacterium | reverse complement strand
CTTATCCTGAATATGACCAAGAAAAGCCGATGAATCGGAATAATATCAGGATTGGCAAGTATTTCTTGAGGTGTCAAATAAATTTTTTCACTATACACAAAGCCACTTCCTTAACTTGTAATAATTATAATATTTTTTGGGTTATTTTGTCAATCCATAGTATTAAAGAAGTGTAAAATTTCTTATTTTAAAGGAGACTGCTGAAAAAGTATACAAAGATAACTGTAAAGAATACCAGTAGTCTTTTTATTTTGGTATACTATAAATAGTAAGAAAAATGGTGATATTAATGATAAAGCTAAATAATCAGATGGAATTAAGTTTCAGTAAGCATACTGAATTGTATGATATCTTAATAAAAGAAGATAATTTTTGGAAACAATTAAACGATATGGTAGATTTTTCGTTTGTAGTAGATATGTTAAAGGATAAATATTCATCTACAATGGGAAGAACAAGTGAAGATGTAATTAGAATGTTTAAATATCTTTTATTAAAAACGTATTTTAAATTATCAGATAGAGGTTTAGTAGAAAGAGCAATGACAGATATGTTATTTAAGTATTTTTTAGGCTATGAACCAGAAGAAACAAAATTAATAGATGCTAGTTTGTTAACGATATTTCGCCGTGAAAGATTAATAGATAATGATACTAATTTAATGGATAAATTAATAGAAAAGACAGTTGAGCTTGCTTTAGAAAAAGGACTTATCGAAGTAAAAAATAAAATCATAGTTGATTCAACTCATACAAATGCAATGTTTAGTCATATATCACCAAGAGAGGAATTAATAAGACAAGCAAAAGAACTTAGAAAATCAATTTATAAAATAGACGAAAGTATGCATGATAAAATGCCAAAAAAGCGCGAATCATCAGGTCTTCTTGAAGACCAAATTGAATATACCAAAGAATTACTAAAAGTAGTGAAAGAAGATAAAAGATTTGCTAAATTACCAGCAATAAAAGAACAAATAGATTTATTAGAAGAAACAATGATGGATACAGAATATGAAATAGAATATTCAAAAGATCAAGATGCAAAAGTTGGGCATAAAACTGCAGATACATCTTTCTTTGGATATAAAACTCACATTGCTATGACACCAGAGCGAATAATAACTGCCGCTACAATAACAAGTGGTGAAAAGCACGATGGTAAAGAACTTAGTAATTTAATAGAAAAAAGTAAAAATAATGGAATAGAAGTAGAAGCAGTGATTGGTGATGGAGCATATTCTGAAAAAGATAATTTGGATTATTGTAGCAAAAGAGAAATAAAAAATGTTAGTAAGTTAAGTAAATCAGTAACACATGGTAATGGAAAAAACAAAGATGATTTTGAATATAACAAAGATGCTGGAATGTATGTATGCAAGGCTGGACACATGGCTATAAAAAAAAGGAAATCAGGTAATAAAGATAAGAATCAGCAAGTTGAATCATATTTTTTTGATGTAGAGAAATGCAAGCATTGCCCACTTAGAAACGGATGCTATAAAGAAGGAGCTAAAACTAAAACCTTTAATGTAAAAATAAAAGACGATACTCATATTGCTCAAATGGATTATATGGAAACAGAAGAATTTAAAAATTTATATAAAGAACGATACAAAATAGAAGCTAAAAATGCTGAATTAAAAAGTAATTATGGATATGATAAAGCTATTGCCTGTGGAAAACTAGGAATAACAATACAAGGGGCAACTACGCTATTTTTAGCCAATATAAAACGAATAATTAAATTAAATGAAGAAAAAAATAAAAATATAGAGGGATAAAACCTTAAATATATATCATTTTTCTCATATTATAGAAAAAAATCAATAAATTAGACAATATCTTTCTTTATTGATTTTTATTTTGACTACTTTTTCAGCAGTCTCGCTTATAAATATTTTTTGTGTGCCTTTATATTAATAATAGGACTAATAATAATAAATACCAATAAAAAAGAAGTAATATCACTTAAAACAGGAAAGTTAAATTATGAAACAGATAATAAGATAAGTATGTATGTAAAAGATGAAACATGTA
>CAZSXH010000132.1:0-2056 GCA_964611015.1 uncultured Muribaculaceae bacterium | reverse complement strand
AATTAGAATTATATACTTTTTATGAAGGTGATAAGAATATATTATTTTCATCTAATAATTTGGATGACATTTATATTGATGAATATAATGCTTATCCAGTTATATTTACAGAAAAGAATCTAACTAGCATGAAAAATAATATATATCTTGAAATTAACTTTTTAAATGAACAAAGCAAAAATGTGACTTATAAAAGTACTATAACTTTAAATTCTGAATTTTCTAATAATAAATTAAGTTATAATATTAATGATGAAAATGAATCAGCTTTATCTATATCAAATGATTATTATTATCCTATGATGAATAATATTGCAATGGCTAATTTTAATGTTAGTGATTCTAATAAATCTATTGAAGCGTTTAGTGATAAATACTCTATACTTGAAGATCTTGGTTTTGTTTATGATGATTCTGAAAATGCATATGTTAAAGAAGATGGTAAAGATAAATTTTCATACTCCATTATATTCGGTGAGATAAGCTATGAATTTTCTCGGAATAATTTAACTTATAAACTGACTTATAAGTTTGACTCTAATCGATTACATTACAAAATTTATAAAAATAAAGATTTAAAGTACAATGGAATTTGTACATTAAATGATATTTACACTTGTGATAGCGAATTAATTGAAAAAAATAAAATTGACTATTTGTTAAGTAACTACACGGAATTAAACAACTCTCTAAACGTAGAATAGCAACTCTCACAATCTTCTATTTCAAAAATTGACAAACTTTGCTATGCTGTTTGAGGAGTAGAAGGGAGTGTGATATTTAGAAGTGAAAAAACTATTCGTCATTGTCAGTGTCATCATAAGTATCTTTAGTATAAGTAATGCAAAAGCAGTAGAAGTTAGCAATGAGGAATATGCATTACTTAGAAATATATTTACAGAAAGAAAAATAGCCATGATGAGCGAAGAAGACGCAGCAAGATATTTAAGTTATGATTTAGCAAGTACAAAGTCAATCGAAAAAATTTATAAAGTAGTTGAAAATACAAATGGATATACTTATACGGAAGTCGATGAACTTCCGCCTGCAACCACATATAGTACACCATATTATGAAACTAATTATAAAGCTATTAGACTTACTACAACAAAAACTGGAAAAAACATATATTTAGTAACTTTTTCAGCTAAGTGGCTAATTGATCCAAAAGTAAAATCTTATGATGTTAACGCTATAAGAGTAGAAGACGCAACAATTGCAGATGGAACACAATATGGAGATCAATCTTATTATAGTAGTTCATTAAAAGATTATAATGATGTAACTTATGGTGCAAATGGCACTAATATCTTAAAAAAGACTAATGGTTTTGGTATATCGATGAATTTAGTTGATGAAGGTTCAAAATTTGAAACTTATGTTGAAGCTATATTTACAACCACATCTTCATATGCTAAGGCATATGGTAGTTATCAACATGCAGTTACTGGAGTCACATTAGCTCAATCAAAGAGCTACAACATTAGTCATAATGGATATGGAAAAGTTGTAAATTTTGATACGAATGTAAAAACGTATTATGATGGCATGAATGGTGTATATATTGATTTGCCATACACCGCATAGAAAATTAAATGGCGCTTTATTTCATAACTTGTCATAAACTTAATTGCTTAGTCATAGCATTAAGTAGAAAAATGAAAGAATGGTGGGTTATGGAAAAAGAAAAAATAATATCTTCAATCGCCAAAAGAGGGAATGGAGAAATATATTTAGGAGTAGTTGGAGCAGTTAGAACTGGAAAATCTACATTTATTAAAAGATTCATTGAAAATCTTGTTGTCCCAAATATCGATGATGAATATGAAAAGAAAAGATGTTTAGATGAAATCCCTCAAAGTGCTCAAGGTAAAACTATCATGACTACTGAACCTAAATTTGTTCCTAGTAATGGAGCAACCATCAAAATCAACGAATTTGAAACAAGCATTAAGCTGGTTGATTGTGTTGGATATGTTATTCCTGAAGCTAATGGATTTGTCGATGAAGATGGCAATCCAAGGATGGTAAAAAGTCCTTGGTTCGAGGATGCAAT
>CAZSXH010000131.1:0-2093 GCA_964611015.1 uncultured Muribaculaceae bacterium | reverse complement strand
AGAAAGGAGCTTTATTATGCTTAAAATAGTTTATAGAAATTGTGCTGGTATTGATGTTCACAAGAAAACAATTGTAGTTACCATTGCTAAAACAAATGACCAAGATATTACAGAATATCAAACTAAATCTTTTTCGACTTTTACAGAAGATTTAATCAAATGTAGAAATTGGTTAGTTTCCAATAATACTCTTGATGTTTGTATGGAATCTACTGGTAAGTATTGGATACCTGTTTTCAATATTTTAGAAAAAAATTGTAAATGTATCATTACTCACCCTAAATATGTTAGAACTATTCTTGGCAAGAAAACTGACAAGAAAGATTCTATTTGGATTGCTGATATTTTTAAACATGGATTAGTTGAGCCTAGTTTTATGCCTCCAGAAGATATCAGACAACTCAGAGATTTAATGCGATATCGCAATAAACTTGTTTACAATCGAACTGGTGAAAAAAATAGATTTCAAAATTCTCTTACAGTATCTAATGTTCAAATCGCTAACGTCCTAACTGATGTTTTTGGTAAAACTTCACAATCTATTCTAAAATTAATGTTAGAACAACCTAATTTAACTTTAGAAGATATTACACCCTTATTAAGAAAAAATTTGAAATCATCACCTGAAGATATTTTAAAATCTATCAATGGTACCTTTGATGAATGTCAGTCATCAAAGATGGCTATTTGTCTTAAGCATTATGATTCTATTAATGAATGTATTGAATTATTAGAAAATCAAATACTTAAACTTGCCATAAAATATACGACTGAAATTAACTTACTTTTAACCGTGCCAGGTATAAAAGAACTTTCAGCGATATTTATTATAGCAGAAATTGGTACAAATATGAATGTTTTTATTGATGATAAACATCTTATTTCTTGGGCTGGGCTATCTCCTAGATGTAATGAATCCGCTAGGAAGAAGAAATCTGTTAAAATTACTAAGGCTGGGGTTTATATCAAACCTTTACTTGTACAATGTGCTTTATGTGCCATCAAAGATAAATCTTGTCCTTATATTAAAGCTAGATATGAATCTTTAAAAAGACGTCGTGGTCATAAAAAAGCCATTATTGCCATTGCTAGACTTTTACTTACTAGTATTTATCATATTCTAAACACTGGTGAAGTTTTTGATTATGAAAGATTTGATATACTTTTAAATCGTAATTTTAAATCTCAACAAAAAACAAAAAATACTCCAGAAGAAATGATTTCTTATTTAACTTCTTTAGGTTATGAAGTGACTATGCAGAATACCTAATAACAGTTTATTATTTCAAAGAACAGCTTATTTTATAGTCTTCATTGACTTGTTTTAAACCACACCTAAAAGTGCGGAGCGTTGCTGTGCAACAATTTACTTATTTTATTTTCAACCTTATCTCCCTTTATTAAAAAGAAAATTATAAACCTAAGCTTATAATTTATTCTACTTTCCCGAAACTTTTAAATGGGAATATCGTAAAATTGGTAGTTCCTTTTATTTCACTTTTTTTAACAGTACCTAATATTCTAGAATCTAAAGATATCTCTCGATTATCGCCTAAAACAAAGTATTCATCATCACCTAAAGTTATTTTTTCTGTATTCATTTCATAATCTGAATGTTCATAATAGCCATATTCTTCCTTTAAAACTTCTCCATTAATGTAAATTTCATTATGAATTATAGATACTGTTTCCCCTGGTAAGCCTATAACCCTTTTAATTAAGTTATCATTTTCATCATCCATTTTTAAGACAACAATATCATAACGGTCGATTTTTCCTAATTTATTTAAGAGCATAATATCACCATTTTTTAGAGTTGGGGCCATGCTAGAACCATGGACTCTTACGGGGGTAACTAAAAATGTTCTTATTAGAACTACTACAACAATTATTATTATATAGGGCATTAAACTTTTAATTATTTTCATCAAATCATCCTTTTACTCAATATGTTAATAGTACCACTTTTTTTTCTCTTCTTCAAGCACTTTAAAAGAAAAAATGAGCATTTTAATGCTCAGATTCATAGTTAGCAGTATTTATAATATTTTGTTTTTTTAAATTTCTTTGTTTAGCTAAAGCTATCTCTTCTT
>CAZSXH010000130.1:0-2105 GCA_964611015.1 uncultured Muribaculaceae bacterium | reverse complement strand
ATATTTGCAATTGGATCAGTTTCTTTTAATGTTTTTAATTCTTCTTTAATAGCATCTTTATCTACTACACTTGCTTCTTTTAAATTCTTTTCAAGTTCTTCTAATTTGTCCTTATGTTCATTTTGAAGTTTAATAACAAGTTCACTTTTTATAACCTCTTTTACTTCATCAAAACCTTTTAAAATAGTTTCGTGAAGAATGGCAAAAGATTTTTGCATAAGCTCTTCATCTGAAAGATTTTCTTCTCTTATTAATTTTGCCTTAATACTATCAAAAAGTGCATCTCCATATAATTCTTTACTAATACGTTCTTCAATATTATGTGGAAGTGGATCCCCATACCAATCAGCTGCTCTTGTATATACAAGATCCGTAACAGTTTCTACAGATTTATCAATTTTTGGTGAGAATGGTACTCCCCCAGTTTGAATGATTACTTCTACATTTTCAATCATATCAGCAATTTTATTTGGATTTGTAACAACTATTTCATAAGCTAAATCTTCTCCTAGAAAAGCAAACTCAGAAAGCATTTCATCTGTTGTTCTAAAATGCATGTCTGGTTGTTCTACCCCTCTTCTATTTAACGGATGTAGCTTTCCATTAGTTTTTTGAGCAATAATTATATCACGATATATTTTATCATCAGGATTTAAATAGTGAGCATCACTTGTTGCAACAACCATTTTTCCAGCATTTTTCGCAACACGAATTATTTTTTTGATTATATCTGCTAAATCTTCAACAGTTTTAAGCCCACTAGATTCAAGCTCTATTAAGTGTTTCATAGCACTAATTGGTTGAACTTCAATATAATCATAAAATTGCATTAAAGTAGCAAGTTCTTCATCTTCTTTAGTTTTAGCTTGTTCAAATATTTCACCATTAACACATCCACTACCAATCAAAAGCCCTTCGCGAAGTTTAGCTAGTTCTTTTCTTGGAAGTTTTGGTTCACTATTTTTAAACAAGTAAGTTGTATTAGCATAACTTATTAATTTAAATAAGTTCTTAAGTCCAACTTTATTTTTTACTAAGCAACATAAATGAAATGGAAAAGTAAACTTTATTAATTCATTTATATCAACTGAATTAAATAACTTTGTTGTCGTATCTATATTTTGACCAGCAAGTTCTTCACACATCTTGCAAAATGCTTTAGCAGTTCCTGCAGCATCGTAATCTCCACGATGGTGAGAATCTTCATCCCAATCAACATTATAACGTCTTGCTAAAGTAGTTAGCTTATGATTAGGCCATTCAGGGTGAAGCATACGGGCCATGCTCATTGTATCTAAGACAGTACTACTAAATTCTCCTAAATTATATTTACTACATGCAGCATCAATCATACTTATATCGAACTTAGCGTTATGAGCAACAAGTGGTAAATCACCTGCCCAATCCAAAAATCTTTTCGTTACAACCCCTTCATCATCTTTTCCTTTTAACATATCATCAGTAATGCTTGTAAACTCTACCGTAAACTTAGAAAGAGGATGATGAGGATCGATAAACTCATCAAATGTTTCTAATATTTCTCCATCCTTTATCTTTACTGCTCCAATTTCTATCATTTGGTCAATTCCAGCGTTTAACCCCGTTGTTTCTGTATCAAATACAACATACTCTTGATGAAGTAAAGGATAGTCTTTTAAATTATGAATAAAATCAATATCATCATTTACAACATTTAGTTCTGCCCCATATAATACTTTAAATTGATCTTCTTTTTCTTTCCCTTTATTAAAATCACATACAGCATGAAATAAATCAGGATATGATTGAACAGCATTATGATCAGTAACCGCAACAGCCTTATGTCCTAAGCCAATAGCATGTTTAACTAATTTTTTTGCCTCAATCAAGCCATCCATCGTACTCATCATAGTATGGGCATGTAATTCAACTCTTTTTACTTCTGCTTCATCTTTTCTTTTTATATCTTTAGAAGGGATTGATTCCACATTTCTAGCAGTAATAACCATTTGGTTTAAGTATTGATCTTTTTCGATATTACCATGAACACGATACCAATTACCTTCTTTTATTTTTTTACTTATAGCTGAATATTCTTCTTCATTAAAACGTACAATTTTCATCAT
>CAZSXH010000129.1:0-2119 GCA_964611015.1 uncultured Muribaculaceae bacterium | reverse complement strand
CATAACAGTTTGGAATACTTGATGCAATTCTAAATAAATCTTTTTTAGCAGTCTTCTTACCAAAGTTAGCAAACTCTGCAACTGCTCCAAGCTTAGTTGATTTACTTGCTTGGCCACCAGTGTTTGAATAAACTTCTGTATCTAGTACTAATACTTTAATGTTTTCATTTGAATGTAAGACATGATCAAGTCCACCATAGCCGATATCATAAGCCCAACCATCTCCACCGATTGCCCAAACAGTTCTTGCAGGAACATAATCGATTAAATCTTTAAGTTCATTTGGAATAGTTTTTTCATTAAGTTTATTTTTAATATCCAAAGTAATTTCAAAATCATCTTTGTTTTCTAACCATTTTGTATATAATTCTTTTACTTCAGCATCAACAGATTCTAAAGTTTCTTTCATGACATGTTCAATTCTATTTCTTTTTTCTTTAAATGATATGTGCATTCCTAATGCAAATTCTGCATTATCTTCAAATAAGGAATTAGCCCATGGTACCATGTATGGTGTTGATGGTGTTGATCCACCATATATGCTTGAACATCCAGTTGCATTTGCTATTACTAATTTTTCTCCCATTAATTGCGTAAGTAGTTTTATGTATGGAGTTTCTCCACATCCTGCACAAGCACCACTAAATTCAAATAGTGGTTTTTCTAATTGACTTCCTTTAATTGTATATTTAGGAAGTGGGTTTTTAATGTTGTATTTATTAAAGTCTACTTCATCCTTTTCAACCTTTTCTATCATTTCCAATGCTTTATTACCCATTTTTCCTGGGCAAATATTTGCACATACACCACAGCCGGTGCAATCTTTTTCACTAATTTTTATAACATAGCGAAGACCATCAGCTCCAACAAATGGAATTCCTTCTTCTTCATTATCAGATGTTACTGCTCTAATTACTGCATGAGGACAAGCAAGAGCACACATACCACATTGAATACAATTTTCTTTTATCCAGCTTGGTACAATGTTAGAAATATTTCTCTTTTCATATCTTGATGTTCCTCCAGGGAATTTTCCATTTGCAAATTCAACTAACTTACTAACAGGAATATTATTTCCTAAACGAGCATTAATCATATTTATTACGCTATCATCAACAACTTTTAAAGTTTCATCATACTTTTCAGTTATTTCTAATGTCTTTAACTTATCAAGGGCTTCTTGAATAGCATTAATGTTATTATTAACAACATCTTCTCCTTTAGTAGCAAAGCTCTTTTTGATACTTTCTTCAATTAGATTCATGGCATTATCAATATTTAATAGTTTTAAAATAAGAAGTTCCATGATTTTGCTGATTTTTCCTTTTAGATTATTTTTGCTTGCTATATTTTCAGCATCGATATAATATACTTTGATTTTTTTGTCTATTATTTCATTTTTAACTCTATTAGGAAGTAGTTTTAATAGTTCATCTTCATTTTTTATAGTGTTAATTAGTAATGTTCCACCCTCTTTTAAATTGTTAATCATTTCAAACATTCTAAAATATATATCTTTGGTAACAACTGTTATTTCTGGATGAGTTACATAATAAGGTTCATTAATTTTATTATCAGAGTATCTTAAACTAGATACTGTTACTCCTCCACTTTTTTTAGAATCATATTGAAAATAACCTTGAACATATTTATCTAAAGAACTATGAACAATTTTTAAAATATCTTTGCTAGCACTAACCATACCATCAGAACCAAATCCATAGATTTCAATTTCTCTATGATTATTATTTATTGTAATTGGTACTGGTTCTAGACTAAGATGAGTAACATCATCATTGATTCCTATTGTAAAGTTATCTTTTAACTCAGTATCAAGCATATGATAAATAGCATTTATATCACTTGGTGTGGTATTTTTACTAGAAAGTCCATAACGTCCTCCGACGATACTTATATCTTTATCTTTAAGAATACTACAAACATCTAAATATAATGGTTCTCCAGTAGCTCCAGCTTCTTTAGTACGATCTATTACCGCAATATTTTTTACAGTTTCTGGTAAACATTCTAAAAAGTATTTTTTACTAAAAGGACGATATAAATGAACTTCAACTAAGCCAACATTGCCAAGACTATCAACAACTTCTTAAATAGTATC
>CAZSXH010000128.1:0-2161 GCA_964611015.1 uncultured Muribaculaceae bacterium | reverse complement strand
TACCCTTCTCTTTATTAATCATCTTCTTGGTAAAATAAGGATTAAAAACAAAATCTAATAATAAATTTAAATTTTCTTTTTTATGTTTTGTGGCAAATACTAAATAGCTCGTATAATTAAATGTCGTAAAGGCATTTGCATCTCCACTTATCTTATAAAATTCATCATGAGCAGTAGTAGATTCATTAATATTAAATTTAATATGTTCTAAAAAATGCGCTATCCCATTGGGAACATTATAAGTTTTCTTTCCAATTTTAAACTTGGTATGAATTGAACCATACTTTGCTGATAATGTCATATAAGTACTAGTTACTTTTTCATTTACCCACATGTATATAGGAAGACCACATTTTGTTTCATGAACATATATTTTTTCATTAAGTCCTTTTAACTCAAGTTCTTTCATCCCTATTCCCCCTTCCCTTTTACAATATAAACTGTATTTAGTTTAACTTTTTTACTTACATCGATAATATCTTTTTTAGAAATAGTATTATACATTTCTTTTCTCTCTTCAATCATCGGAAGATCAGCATATACATTAAATACATAGTTATTTAAAATTGAAACATTATTATCATACGCAAGATCTAAAGATACAATAATATTTTTCTTAGCATCTTCTAAATCTGAATCTGCAAATTCACCATTTTGCATTGCTTTTAATTCTTTTTTAACAAGACTTATAGCTTTTTTAACATTGCTATTATCAAGTGATACTTGAACTAACAATAAACCATCATTTTTCAAATACATACTAGATACACCGTAACAAAGACTATTTTTTTCTCTTAGTGATTGATAAAGTTTGGAAGTAAGGCCTCCATTACCAAATAGATAATTAAATACTTGAAAAGATACATTACATTCTTTGTCACTTAATTCATGACAGTTAAAAATCATGACAAGATTAGCCTGAACATTTTCGCTGTCCTCTTCTTTTACTTTTTCTTTTTTAACTGGTTTATTATCAACTAAAATATCAAGATTTAAATCATTAATATATCTGTTTTTAAAATATTTTTTTATTAATGTAACTACTTCATCCATATCTAAATTACCAATAATAAAAATATCACAAACATTATCTTTAAATAACTTTTTATATGTTTTATAAAGACTAGATGGAGTAATCTTTTCTAAATCTTTTAAAGTACCAAGCAAAGGATAAGTAGTTGGAGTATCTCCTCCCATTAAGTCAATTGCATGACGAATACATAATTTTGTAGGATTTTCTTTTAAAGAATTTATTTCTCTTTTAATTCTTTCTTTTACTAAATTAAATTGTTTTAAATCAAATTCATCATTTGTAACATTAGGATTTTGTAGCATTTCAAAAGGAAGTTTAATAACTTCTTCTAAATAGTTTTCTTCATTGATATATTCTGGATTAATAAAATCCACAATAAAATCAGTATTAATTACATTTCCTGTCCTAGTTGTTGTAGCATAAACACTTGATCTATAAAGTTCTTCAAAGCGTGTAATAAGATCTTTTCTTTTTGGATACTTTTTACTTGATTCACTTAATATATCTGCTAAGAATGCATATGAGCATAGTTCTTCTTTTATGGCTTTTTTTCTAAATATTATTTCCATATGAGCTGTCTTAAACTTATCAGTTTTAATTGTATATACATTAAAAGAATTGCATTTATAAGTTTTATATGTCATTTTCCACCTCATTTTTAGTATGGTTAGCATTTTTAATTTTATTATACTCTATTTTCGTATAATCATCGGTCATTCCTGCAATATAATCAATTACAATTCTTTCGTTTCTATTTTTCTTATATTCATCACTCATATTGTTATAATAAGATTTTACAATATTAGAATTTGGATTTAAGGTATTTAAATCATTTAAATATGTATCAAATAAAGTATTAAGCATCATTTTAAGTTCATTTTTTTCTTCATCAGTATATGCTTTATAATAAATATTTTTATAATTAAATTCTTTTAATGCTTTTATTGCTTCATAAACATCATCACTTAGTTTAATATAGTTCTTTCCTAAACTATTTTTAATTATATCATTAATAATAGTATTAACAATTTTTTTATTACTATCTCCAAGTACACTTGTAATACTTTTAGGAACATCTAAAAATGTTACAATATTAAGTCTTATTGCATCTTCAATATCTCTTCCTAA
>CAZSXH010000127.1:0-2183 GCA_964611015.1 uncultured Muribaculaceae bacterium | reverse complement strand
CTTAGCATAAGCAATCCTTTTCCTAAAGTTCCAACAGGATATCCTCCTAATCCTTTAATGCCATTAAAATAATAAAGTACTTCATTCTGACGAATCTCTACCTCAACTAACAATTCAGGATTATGAACATCAACTTTAATATCTTTAATATTTTTTAGAATAACTCCTCCAAGTTCTTTACTTATTTCTAAGCTTTTTATTGGATAGTTTTTATCACTTCTTTTAGTTTCAACTTTAAAAGTTTTAAATTCTTTTTCTGCTAATAGCTTTAAAACATTTTCTTTAATAACTTCGATATCTTTATTATCATCTTGATAACCAATTATAATTTCAAGAATACCAAAAGTATTTTTTAAACGATTTACCACTTCATCAATTTCTTCAGTTTTAATAAACATACGACCAAAATCATAATATGTCTCATGTTTAATATCTTTTAAAGTAGCATCTATATTTTCTTTTAATTTACTTAAAAAGAAATTCTTATTATCTTTTTTAGTACTAAGTTCTCCGTATTTTAATATTATTAACTTTTGCATAAACCCCGTCTTTCTATATTATTTTAAACTTCCTAATTTACTATATTCTTCTTTAAACACACTCAAAAATTTATTGATTTCTTCTGTAGTTGTTACATGAGATAAACTAATTCTAATTGTATGCTTTGCTCTTTTAACATCATTATATAAGGCCATAACACCGCTAGACATTTCACCACTTGAGCATGCAGTATTAGTACTTACATAAATTTCATGTTTATCTAAAGCATGTATAAAACTTTCTGGCATAACATCTAGAATACTGATATTTAATATTTGAGGGATTGAATATTTTGTTTTATTAATTCTTACATTAGGATACTTTTCCAGTTCACTTACTATTTTTTCATTTAATAATGTTACAAATCTTTCTCTTTTTTCAATTCCATCATTTGCAAGACGAATTGTCTTTGATAATGCTGCGATTAATGGAAGCGCTGGTGTTCCTGGTTTTAATTCGTTAGATTTACCACTACCATAAATTAATGGCGTTATCTTAATCATGCTACTTTTATAAAGCATACCAATTCCTTTAGGTCCATATATTTTATGAGCAGACATACTTGCTAAATCAACATCATGCATATTTACGGGAATTTTCCCAATTGCTTGAGTCATATCAGAATGAAAAATAGTATCTATATTTTCTTTTTTTATAATTTGACGAATCATTTTAAGCGGTTGTCTAATACCAAGTTCTGAATTTACTGCACAGATACTTACAAGTATTGTATCATCACGAACTTGCTTTTTTAAATCATCAAAGTCGATCAAACCATCTTCATCATTCTTAACATAACTTATTTCAAAACCAATGCTTGCTAAATAATCACAGATAGCATAAATTGATGGATGTTCAAGCTTAGAAGTGATAATGTGTTTTCCTTTTTTATGATTAGCTAAGGCAACTCCGATTAAAGCCATGTTATTAGCTTCAGTTGAACCAGATGTATATATAACTTCACTTGAATTAATACCAAATATATCAGCGATTTGCTTTGTAGCACTTTCTAAAAGTTGAGCTGATTTTTGACCTAAAGCATGCATTGAATTAGGATTTCCTACAAACTCTTTTGTAACTTTAGAAATGGTATCTAACACTTCGTATGAAACTGGTGTTGTTGCGCTGTAGTCTAAATATATCATAATATATCACTTCCTTAATTCAATGATTCTTCTAATAACTTTTTATGAATACCAGGTTCAACAATATTTATGGCATTGATAGCATTTTCTAAACTGTTTTTAAAATTACCTCTAGCAAAGCTATTTTCAGCTTTAGTTAAACCAAAGTCAACATCTTTATTTGTTACTCTATATCTATTACCATATACAATTGCAGTTTCTGCCATACGAGCAGTTTTAATAGTTTCATTAATCGTGTTATATACTTTTAAAACTAAGTCTCTAGCAGTATCAACTCTTAAATTAAGCACTTTAATTGAGATTGGTCTTTTATCCAATTCTTTTACAAGTTCATTAATTGCTTCCATTGCTTCTGATAATTCAACATAATAATTCTTTGGTATCGTTGGAAGTTTGTAAGAACGAACCTTTTCTTTTGTTTGAAATAATATTTTTTTGATTTCATCCAATTGTTCTCTTGCTCTAAGTTCATCTTCTTTTAGACTTCCTAAAGTTTTT
>CAZSXH010000126.1:0-2206 GCA_964611015.1 uncultured Muribaculaceae bacterium | reverse complement strand
ATATGATACAATATATAAAGATGAGATGAGTGAAAATGGACGCATATTAAGTTTAGAACCAAATCCTAGTAGTGAAATTAAAGACCTTTTAAGTGAAACTCCTAGATTTCGTTTGTAGGAATGGTCTATTAATAAAAAGTTTTTTATTAACATTATTTTTTAAATTAAAGGCAGATTATATTTATGATTTGCTTTTCTTTTGCTATAATATTTTTAAATAAAAATTTATATTAAAAGACTCTTATAATAGAATCAGATAGTTAAGTTCTACAAAATTTGATAGAATTAAACTAGGAGGATAAAGTTATGAGAGTAAATGAAAAGATTGAAAAAATTACAGAGGACACAATAATATGTGGAATAGATGTAGGAAAAACAAATTGTTGTGCAAGATTCTGTAACTATAGAGGATTGGAGGTGTATAAAAAAGTATGGTTTGATAGAACTAAGGATTTAGATGTAATTGGAGCCCATATAACCGCGGCAAGTTATCAAACAGGGCTAACTAAAGTAATAGTAGCATTTGAACCAACAGGACATTATTGGTTAAATATAAATAAGTATTTTAAAGATAATGATATCGAAACAGTATTAATGCCAACCCAGACAGTAAAACAAGAAAAAGGTGTCCATGATGGTGAGATGATTAAGAGTGATCCAAATGATGCAATGTTAATAGCAAGGCTAACATCTGAGGGTAAGTACGTCAAACCAATTGAAAGAGATGAATTGTATCAAGATATTTACTCAGGATATAATGAATATGAAGATATCCAAAAAGAAATAAATAGAATAAAAAATAAGATACATGTATGGAATGATAAGTATTTTCCAGAGTTAGAACATGTATATAAAGTTAAATCTGTAGGGATAAAAGCTATCTATGAGCATCAATTATTGCCAAATGAAATAGCTGAAATGGATGAAGCTGAGTTTATAAAAATAATGACTGAAAATAATCGTACTGCTAAAAAAGGCGCAATAAAAAAAATACAAGAATTAGCTAAAAAAACAAGTGGTATAACACCAGATGCATTTACCAAGAAAAATATTAAAAGGTTATATGAAAGATATCAAGAACTGCTTAAAGAATTAGATGAAGTTGAGAGTGAATTAATAGAATTAGCAAGTCAAATTGACTATGTAGAAAAAGCAGTAGAAATATCTGGAGTAGGATATGTAAGTATGATTGGCATAATTGCACAGACGGGTGATTTAAATAATTATGAACATGCAAAGCAAGTATTAAAAATGAGTGGATTAAGTCTTAAAGAAAGTTCTAGTGGGCAAAAAAAAGGAAAGAAGCATATTTCCAAACGAGGCCGTGCTAAATTAAGACGTAATCTTAAACAAACGGGCATCAGCCTAGTTAGAAATAACTCTTTCTTCTTGCAATTGCACAATTATTATACCACAGAACGTCAAAATACTCTATCAAAATTAGTATCAATTAATGCGATAATAAGAAAATTTGTGTATATCTTAATGGCATTAGTCAAAAATAAAGACTCATTTGATGAAGAAAAGGCAATAAGAGAAAGTTGTATATTAAGTAATTGTTAATATCATTAATGCTAGTTTAGTGAGTTAAGATAATAAAAAAGCTTATTGTTTTAATTCACTAAACTAGGAATAGATTAGTGATATTATGTGAAAGTGAAATTTGGTAAGTACCTCCATAGGACAAGATCTAGTTTGAAAGAATAACCAAGGTCAGTTTCATATAATGCTGTATAAAAGAGTATAAGTAGATAACGTGTGATTATCAATACAGAATAACATGAGAGGATAAGCATATATGAAAACACAATTGACTATAGTTCACTTAAATATTTATAGTTAATAATTAGTCTAAACGTACTATTATTCGCAAGAATAATTTAGGGTTAGGTGTTTTCAATATACCTTAAAATAGAAAAAATGTTAATAAAATTAGAGAAAACTAATTAAAAAAATCAGAATAATAAAAAAATTTATAAAGTTTTGTAGAAAATACTTGACTTTATTATGAGAGGAGATACTATAATAGGTAATGATGTTTGGATAGGACAAAATGTTACTATTATGCCTGGTGTTCATATTGGAAATGGGGCAATTATTGGAGCTAATTCTGTGGTAGCTAGTAATATTCCACCATATCATATTGCAGTAGGAAATCCTTGTAAAGTAATAAAGAAAAGGTTTAATGATGAATTAATCGAATATT
>CAZSXH010000125.1:0-2213 GCA_964611015.1 uncultured Muribaculaceae bacterium | reverse complement strand
CTATTGGAAGCAAAAAATCATCTTATATAAGAGATGGATTTAAACCAATTATTCCAAAAGGTACAAAAGTTTTAAATACTACATTAGAAGGTGGCATTTTAACTATCAATTTTAGTAAAGAACTGTTAAATATAGAAAAGGAAAACGAAGAAAAAATGCTTGAAGCACTAATCTATTCTTTAACGGAATTTAATGATGTTAAAAAAATAGCTATTTTAATCGAAGGAGAAAAATTAAAAACTTTACCTAATTCAAATAAAAGAATTCCAGAATATTTAGATAAAGATTATGGTATTAATAAAATCTATAACTTAGACTCAATTAAAGATACTTCCAAAACAACAATTTATTATATTAGTAAAAATAATGATTACTACTACTATGTTCCAGTAACAAAAATAAGTAATGAAAAAACTGAACGTGTAGAAATAATTATAAAAGAATTAAAAACTACACCTATATATCATACTAATTTAATTAGTTATCTTGCAGCTTCAGCTAATGTGACTAATTATGAATTATTAGAAAGCAGTATTAGTCTTTCTTTTGATAACTATTTACTTGCAAATATGAAAAACGAAGACATTTTAGAGGAAGTAAAATACTCTATTGCCCTTTCTCTTCGTGATACTTATGGCGTAAATGAAGTTGTATTTAATCTACCCGATCTTGATGGCGAAACTGTAAATATCTAGATTTTACTTGCATTTAATAATAATTTATACTATAATTTATTTGATGTCCTGGTAGCTCAGCTGGATAGAGCAATCGCCTTCTAAGCGATCGGTCGTGAGTTCGAATCTCGCCCAGGACACCATTTAAATTAAAAACAAAAAAAGTCCTCTATCATTGAGGCTTTTTTATTTAATAAAATACGTGTAATAAAAAAACTAGTTTTTAAAACTAGTTTTTATTTTCCACATTCACACTTATTGTCATAAGTATGTTTTACACGATCATGTTCTTCCGCTTTTTTACCGTTGTTGAAACGATCTAAAGTTCCAACTAAGTATCCTGTGATTCTTCTAATTCTTTCGAATTCTACTCCTTCTCCAGTTACCTTCTTTGAGTTGGTGTTCTTTTCACTTACTTTTTCCATTTAACTCTACCTCCTTATTCCTTTCCTTCTAAATGTTTAAGTAAATCTACACTAACTGGTTCTCCAGTTTTTCTTCCACATCTTGGACATACATCTTTAATGATTCCTACATAACCACATACTGGGTCTCTATCTACTGGGTGGTTAATTGCTCCATATCCAATATCAGATTCTTTCATAATACGAACAATACTTTCAAATGCTTCTAAGTTATCTGATGGATCACCATCAAGTTCAATATAACTTATATGTCCAGCATTAGTAAACTTATGATATTTACCTTCTAATTCAAGCTTTTTAGCAATAGAAATATTGTAATATACTGGTACATGGAATGAATTAGTATAATAAGCTCTATCAGTTACACCTTTAATCTTACCATAAATATCTCTATCAATATTAACAAATCTTCCAGATAAACCTTCAGCTGGTGTAGCAAGGCAAGTAAAGTTTAGATTGTATTTTTCACTAAATTCATCACATTTTTCTCTCATATGTTTAACAATCTTAATTCCTAATTTTTGACTTTCTTCTGATTCTCCATGGTGTTTTCCAGTTAAAGCTTTAAGACATTCTGCAAGACCAATAAATCCAATTGAAAGTGTTCCATGTTTTAATACTTTTTTAACTTTATCATATGGTCTTAGTTTATCACTATCCATCCATACACCTTGGCCCATTAAGAATGGGAAGTTGTATACTCTTTTATTACATTGAATTTCAAATCTTTCTAAAAGTTGATCCTTAACAAGTTCCATTTTTTCATCAAGTTCTTCAAAGAATCCTTTTAAATCAGCTTTATCTAAAGCAGCAGTTCCTACAATACCATGCTTAATACCAAGTCTTGGTAAGTTAATTGATGTAAATGATAGATTTCCTCTTCCTGGAGTAATTTCTCTTGTTTTATCTACTACATTTCCAATTACTCTAGTACGGCATCCCATATAACATACTTCAGTTCTATAATCACCATCTTTATAATATGGTTTATTAAATGATGAATCCATAAAAGACCAATTTGGGAATAATCTTTTTGCAGATACTCTTAAACTTAATTTAAATAAATCATAGTTTGGATCTTCTGGATTATAATTAATTCCTTCTTTAACTTTGA
>CAZSXH010000124.1:0-2219 GCA_964611015.1 uncultured Muribaculaceae bacterium | reverse complement strand
AACAATTATATAACTAATTTGCTTTTTTGTTAAGAGATTTATTTGCTTTTTTGCTAAATTTAATATTTCTTCTAGCCTACTCATAACAACTTCACTAGCATCAAACTGATTTATTTTTATTTTATCACCATTTTTATCTTCTAAAATGACTGACTCACTTGGCTGAGCATTAGTCTTATCAGCAAGAGCTATTGACTCTTTTAAATATAATGCTTCTTTTCTATTTATCTTATAAATATATCCTAAATCATAATCAATATTATCTCCACCGATATCGATGGTTTCACATCCTGTTAAAATTCCTTTATTAAATATTGCAACTGTTGTTTTAGAAGCTCCAATATTTATAATTGCTCCTACCTCTGTACTATTTTTAGCATCCTTAAATTCATAATAGTCTCCTAAAGCACCAATCGTTACATCAAATACTTGAACACCAATTTTTTCCAAACAATTAACAATAGGCACGACATTTTTCTTAGGAACAGTTGCTATTACTGCTTTTACTTTTAACTTTTCGCCCTTCATACCGAGAGGTGCATCAGTTGATAAAGTATCATCAACCAAGAACTTAGTTGGTAAAATCGCAACTATCTCACGATTATCATTTACTTTATTATATACGGCTGCTTGCATAGCTCTTATAATATCGCTACTAGTGATAACTTTTTCTTCATTAGTAATTGTTGTATATCCTTCATTTAAGAATATCTCTACATTATTAGCAGGAACGCTTATTATGACATTAGTAACTTTAAGTCCTATTTGCTCTTCGGCTTTTTTAAAAACATCTTCTAAAGCTTCAATTGCACTTTCAGGGTTAACAATAAAACCTTTTTTTATCCCTCTAGAAGGCGCATCAACACATGCTAAAATATTTAGTTTATTTTTAACTATTTCTCCAACCACAAGTTTGATTGTATGATTTCCGATATCTAAGCTAGCAATAATTTTGCGCATCCTTACACTCCCAATACTTTATAAAATAATTATACCCAAAAAAAGAAGATGACGCAAGAGTTTAAAGCAAAAGTAATATATTTTTAAATTGCACATATATTTAAATAGCTTTATAGGGAGGAATGTTTATGATAAACAAGCAAAATTTGTGGTTTGTAACACTGTTTTCACTTATATTAGTACTTGGAATTTATTATGTAACAATGGGAGATGAAACCTTAAGCGTTTTAGAAGGTGTAAACGATGTTAGTAAAGTTGTTGAAGTAAAAGAATCTGATGTCATTGTTGCTTTACAAGTAGCTCATGATGAAACAGTGTTAAAAGAAATGAATGAGTATCAAAGTATATTATTAGATGATACAGCTACTGTTGAAGAAAAAAATGATGCCTACAACGCTTTACAAGCTTTAAGCAACACTAAAAGTGAATGTGCAAAAATCGAAAAAGTTGTAACAGATAAATTCAAACTAAATAATTTTGTCAAAATTGATGGCGACACAATAAGTATAGTAATTGCTAGTAAAGAACATAGCGAAGAATTAGCTAATAAAATTATTAGAGCTGTTCAAGAGTTATATGAAACTCAAAAATATATAACAGTGAAATTTGAATAATTAGGCATTATTCCCAAACACATTTATAAATACTTCATAAAATATTATGAAGTTATTTTAAGGATGTGTTTTATGAAAAAAAAGATATTGACCGAACGAGAACAAGAAGTATTTGCTCTACTCATTGAAAACAAAACCACTACAGATATTGCAAATATCTTAAATATCAGTGAAAAAACAGTTCGAAATCACATTTCTAATGCCATACAAAAATTAGGAGTTAAAGGACGAGCTCAAGCAATAATAGAATTGATTAAATTAGGAGAATTATCAATTTAATAAAGACTTCGGTCTTTTTTTTATTTTTGTAAAATATAATTAAACAGGTGTTAAAAAATGATAAAAAGATCATCTCTAAGGAGAATTTGTGTGGCAACTCTTGCCCTATTTATTTTATTAATTATTTATTTTTTTCCAGATAGCAATAATATTCATGAATCGTTAAGGTATATTGAAAAAGATGAAATGCCAATTTTTCTCGTAGATCAAATGGACTATGTTGCTAGAACTACAATTGTAAAAGATAGTACTGATACGAAAAATCAAATTCTTGAAATAAGAAGGAGTGTTACTATTCGAAGCAAAAAATCATCTCATATAAGAGATGGATTTAAACAAATTATTCCAAAAGGCACAAAAGTTTTA
>CAZSXH010000123.1:0-2265 GCA_964611015.1 uncultured Muribaculaceae bacterium | reverse complement strand
CTTATTTTTTTCTCAGAAGGCGTTAAAGGGGGCTAGAAATGAAAATTGAGACAATTAGTTTGACTAATTTCAGAAATTATGAAAAGCTAGATTTGCAATTTTCTGATTTTCTAAATGTTATATATGGCGCAAACGGAAGTGGAAAAACAAACATAGTAGAAGCTATATATTTACTTTCTTTAACAAAGTCTTTTAGAATAAACAATGATAAAACTTTAATAAAAAAAGGTTGTATTAAAGCAAAGGTAAATGGTGAAGTACGCAAGAAAAATGATTTATCTAGTTATGGTATTGAAATAAGTAACGATGGAAAGATAGTATCAATTGATGGCGAAAAGCAAGAAAAAATAAGTGATTATGTTTCGAGAGTAAATGTAATATTGTTTAATCCTAGCGATACAAGATTGATTGATGAAGCTCCAGCAGAAAGAAGAAAGTTACTTAATATTGAAATTAGTAAGATATATAAGGAATATTTAGTAATTCTTGCTAATTATAATAAAATTTTAAAACAAAGAAACTTTTATCTTCGCGGAATGTATGTCAATGCTAATTATGGAAGTAGTTATTTAGATATTTTAACAAAGAAATTGATTGAATATGGTCAAGTAATAGCTAGATATCGAAAGAATTTTATTGAAAATATCAACAAGTATATTGGTGATATTTATGGGAATATCTTTACAGGTGGAGTTCTTAAATTAAGGTATGTTTCAGCATTTAAAGATAAAGATAGTGATGAATTGTTTGAAAGATATAAAAAAAACTATCAAAAAGAAATGAGTATTGGAAAAACTTTAGAAGGAATTCATCATGATGATATTGAATTTATATTAGATAATAATAATTTAAAAGAATGGGGAAGCGAAGGCCAAAGGAAAAATTCGATTATATCCTTTAAACTCGCTGAAATTAACGTTATCAAAGATATAAAAGATTATTATCCAATATTAATTTTAGATGATTTATTTAGCGAATTAGATAAAGAAAAGATAACAAATATATTTAAAATACTAAATAAAGAAGTACAAACATTTATTACAACAACAGAGTTAAATAATGTTAGTAAAAAAATAATGAATGATGCAAAGAAATTTAAAGTAAAAGATGGAACGATTGAGGAGGTAGAATAATGAATCAAGAACAACATTATAACGAAAGTGATATTCAGGTTTTAGAAGGATTAGAAGCGGTTCGTAAAAGACCTGGTATGTATATAGGAACAACTGATGTAAAAGGGTTACATCACTTAGTTTGGGAAATTGTTGATAATGCAATAGATGAAGCATTAGCAGGATATTGTAAAAATATTGAAATTATTGTTAATAAAGATAATTCAATAACAGTTAAAGATGATGGACGTGGTATTCCAACTGGTGTTCATCCAAAAACAGGTATTTCAACTGTTGAAACAGTTTATACTGTACTTCATGCTGGTGGAAAATTTGGTGGTGGAGGCTACAAAGTTTCTGGTGGGCTTCACGGTGTAGGCGCATCTGTTGTTAATGCGTTATCAAAATGGGTAACAGTTACTGTATATAAAGATGGAAAAATTCATGAAGCTAAATTTGAAAACGGTGGAAAAGTAGTTCAAAAGCTTACTGTAATCGGTAATTGCGAAGAAAGTAGAACAGGAACCACTGTATCGTTTAAACCGGATCCTGAAATATTTGATACTGACATTTATGATTATGAAACATTAAAGGTAAGAACAAGAGAATTAGCTTTCTTAAATAAAGGACTTAGACTTACCTTAAGAGATGATCGTGATTTGGAAGATACAACTGGAGATACATTCCTTTATGAAGGTGGTATTAGTGAATACGTAAAATTCATAAATCAAGGAAAAACAGTTATTCATGAAGATGTAATTCATTTAGAAGGTGAAAAAGATAATATTATTTTTGAAGTAGCTTTACAATATAATAATGGTTATAACCAAAATATTTACTCATTTGTTAATAATATTAATACTCATGATGGTGGAACACACGAAGACGGTGTTAAAAGAGCATTAGTAAGAGTTATAAATAATTATGCAAGAAAAAATAATATTTTAAAAGAAAAAGATGAAAATTTAAAGGAAGACGATGTTAAAGAAGGATTAACAATGATCGTTTCTTGTAAACATCCAAATCCACAATTTGAAGGACAAACTAAAGGAAGATTAGGTAACTCAGAAGTAAAAACTATTGCTGATAGTGTATTTGCTGAAGGTTTTGAAAGATTTTTATTAGAAAATCCAGATCAAGCTAAAATAATAGT
>CAZSXH010000122.1:0-2288 GCA_964611015.1 uncultured Muribaculaceae bacterium | reverse complement strand
GCCATGAGCAAAACTTTGGCCTATTTTGGTTATATCAAATCCTTGTTCAATTGCTTGTTGCACTTTTGTTGGGTTATTTTTATTTTTAGAAATTGCTGAAGTATCAAATCCTGCAGTTGCTAGTTCTTCTTTACCAATGACAGATTTGCCAAATAGTTTAACAAGTCTATTCGCTATTTCTTTTTTAAATTCAATAGGAGATTTGGTATTATACATGTTATTTGATGCGTTAACTCTACTACTTTGAGTGTCAAGCATGTCTTTTTTATTTGTTATACCAAAATAATCATTTTTAATTTTATCTTTTCTATCTAATCAGCCCAATCTTCCTTGCTTTGATGAGCGAATGTTTTATTACCCTTTTCATCAGCATTTAAACCATATAATGCTTCATTTTCCTCATTTTCTTTAATTAAATCACCATAAGTTTTATGTCCCTCGTAGAATTCCTTGCTAATATGCTTATTAAAACCGGCATCAAGAATAACTAATGTTGGTTTATCATTTCTTTTAGCCATGCCCCAATTTTCGATTCTTATTAAATCGCGCCACAGTAATCTACGGCTTGAAACAAACTTAAATACTTCTTTGAGAAGAGGATGTTTTTCCATTACATTAAGATACTCTTTATCATATTCATAAAATGTTCTATTTTTCCCTTTATAATACGCCCATTCAACAAATTGTGCAAATGTAATATCAGTATAATCTTTATATACATTTTTACCATATTTGTTTAATTCTTCAACATTTTTATCAATTTCATCTTCATCATTTAAGAAAAAACTTTTGAAACTCATATTGAATACATACAAGAAATCAGATTCAGTTGCTGGAATTACTTTTTCAACAACAATCCATTTATATTGTATTTCATCGCCATAAAGATATTTGGGGAATATTGAATAGTTTTTATGACGTTTATCTGTTAAAATTCTTTTTTCTAATTCATTTTGGGCTTCTCCCGCACCTCTATCATCTGCTGCGACTTTAAGCACTTGATAATCATCAATATCAAAAACTACTCTAGCAGAACCAGAACCTACCGGCTTTCCTAATATTGGTTGTAATAAATCACATACTTCCTCATCGCTTTCTGTTTGATATAACACACCATTAGGATATTCAAAAATACCCTTATTAATATCAATTCTAAGTCCTTCTGTAATATTATTAGGGGTTGATATATTATCAGATATAACTGAAACTTGAGAATTTTTTAAATCTATTTTAGAAGTAAATCCTTGACTTTCTATATCGTCTTCAGCGTTTTGAAACAGATGATGTAATATATATTTCCCTTTCTTTGTTTCCGCAAATACTTCTCTTAGTGTTTTATTAAATTCTTTTGTTGGTAAACAACATAAATTATCAAAGAAATAGGGTAATATTTGGGTATTAGGGAGTTGTTTATTTATATAATTCCATAGTCCAACACCCATTCTTAAATCCCAAGGTTCAGCAATTAAAAAATCAGATTGTGAAATAATATATCTTGCTTTTACATCATCGTCTGGTAGACTATGCGAGGCAAATAATTCCATAAAACCTCTAATGAGTTCATGTAATAAAAAGGGGAAAATAATACCTTGTGCTTTTATGATAGATTTATCTCTATATGTATTACCTAGAGTAACTTCAACACAACCACCTTGCATAGGTGTTTTATCTGTAATTTTTTCTTCCTTGGTAAATAAAAGATAATCATTTATTGTAATAATTTCATCATATATATCAATTAAATGTTTATCAATAGTATAAACTTCATTAAGATATAATTGCTTATCAGTTGAATAAGTATATGATGCACCTTGTATTAAGGAGTTTATTAATCTTCTCTTTAATACTGATTTATTAGCATTTTTAAAATCATTAAGATTTTCAAAATCAAATTTTCTTTTGGAAGAAGGCTCAGGTTTAATTCTAAACTGATGTTCCGGCTCAATTTTATCTACTAATGTTGCTTCAAAGTCAACAGTGTCATTAGGTACATCAAATAATTTTAATATTACATTAGTACATATCTTTTCAAGATTCGGCTTTATTGCTTCTTCTAATCTTTTACATTTTTCAACTAATTTAGATAATTTGTTGGATAAATAAGTTTCATCATATGATTCAATATTAGGCAAACTTGAAAGTTTACTTATTACCTCACTAAATCTATTTTTCAATAACTTATAATCAAATGGAAAATCTTCTTCTGGTGGAAATGCATCATTATCACCAAGAGAAGTCATATGATTTTTAACTTGCTTGTATATAAATGGACGTAAAGAGTTAGAAAG
>CAZSXH010000121.1:0-2327 GCA_964611015.1 uncultured Muribaculaceae bacterium | reverse complement strand
GTGATGGTGTTAGATATGTTATGGGAGTTGATGGGTTTAGTCTTGATTATGATAAGAGTTATAATGAGTTAGTTAAATATTTTAATGGTAATTATGATGAATTAAACATGAGGGTTGATTTCTTTGGAAATGCTAGTAAGTCTAATAGTATAGATAGGTATGCTTTTATTGATACTATGGTTTCTTCATTTGTGACTGAATTTAATCCTTGGATTAGTTTAAGAGTTCAAAATTTGTATACTGGTGTTAATTATGTTAATGGAGCTATAGTTGAGGCAGGAGATATTTTCTCATTCTTTAACTATGCTGGCCCATATAACAAGAATGAGTATATTTTCTATTATGAGTATGTTGGTAATGGTGTGTGTCAAGTTGCGACTACTGTGTATGATACTGCTTTACTTGGTGGATTAGAGATTGTTACAAGGTCTCCTCATAAGAAGAAGAGTGAGTATGTTCCTGGCGGGTTAGATGCGACTGTTGCATCAGGAGATGGATGGAATACTGATATGCAGTTTAGAAATACTTATGATTATCCAATTTATATTAAGGCCTATATTGTGGGAAGTGAGATTCATGTTGAGTTTTGGTCTAATAGTGGGGCTAAGAGGGGATATGAATATAGTACTGAATCTGTGTGGTTAGGTGGAAGAGGTTATAGAACTTTCCTTCATACTTATAAAGATGGAGAAGAAATTAGTAGAGACGAGATTGTTACTACTTGGTATAGAGAAGATTAGTTTTAGTTCTAATCTTTTTTTTCTTACATATTATAGAGTAGAAAGCGAGGAAATTAATATGGAAATATTAAAAGTAAGTAGTAAATCTAATCCTAATAGTGTTGCTGGAGCAATTGCCAATGTTTTTCGTGAAAAAGGAAATGTTGAAATACAAGCAGTTGGGGCTGGAGCACTAAATCAAGCAATTAAGGCAATCGCTATTGCTAGAGGCTTTGTTGCTCCTACAGGTATTAACTTAGTCTGTATTCCTGCATTCCAGGATATTACTATTGATAGTGAAGAAAGAACTGCTATCAAATTAATCGTTGAAGCTAAATAAGCTTCTTTTCTTTTTTAATTTTATGTCGAAAAATGTTGAATAATTTTTTGTGAGGAGTATAATTAAATTATGATAAAAGTGTCGTAGAACATATAGTGTTATACGACTATTTTTTTCTTTTTACGAGGCATTTTTTAGCGGAAATGTCTTTTATTTTGCCTATTTCTTTCTTATTGTTTTTATAAGTTACGAGTAACACTATATGTTCTGCGATATTTTAAGATGTCGCAAGAAAGGAGTAATATGGTAAGGACAAAAATCAAAAAAATAAAAGATGTAGGAGGTAGAGAAAATGGATAGAACAAAAAGTATAGGTGCAGTTGGAACATGTGTTGCACTTATTGTTGCGGTTGTTGGTATCTCAGTTGTTTGGGCTGCGTATACTTCAAGTTTAACAATCAAAGGTACTGCAACAGCTGAAGGTGGAAAATGGAGTGTTATATTTAAAAATTTAGGAAGTGCTACAACTGGTAACTCAACAGGAGTTACATCAACAGCAAGAGAGACAACTAGTCCAAGTATTAGTGGAAATACTTCAATTGAGAATTTTGCAGTTGTAGTAAAGACACCAGGTGACTTTGTTTCATATAAGTTCACTATTAGAAATGATGGAAACTTTGATGCGAAGATAGATAGTAATTTTGCAATGCCAACTCCAACATGTGCAAAAAAACCAACTGGTGGATCTATTGATCCAGATGTTGGGTATATTAAAAACGACGACGTATTTGCGATGCCTTTAAGTTATAATTTTAATGATATTGAGGCTACTAGAGTTGATTGGGTACTAGATGATGATGATCCTCCAACAACAAAAACTGATGCTCAAAAAGTATGTGAAAATCTAGTATACACATTAACTTATGTTAGTGGAGGCAGTGCTGTTAAGGCTGGAGATGTATTTACTGCTGGTACTGAGAAGGAAGTAATTTTAAAACTACAATATAAAGAGAATATTAGTAGTAGTGATTTACCTACATCAAATATTAGTATAACTGGTTTAAATGTAACAATTCCATTTATACAAAAATAATTCTATGATAGGAAAGATTTTTTTGTAGATATGAGAAAAGACTAGGATTAGTCTTTTTTCTTTTTAGTTGAAAAGATATTGAAAATATTTCTTTTAAGTTATATAATGAATACATGATAAAAGTGTCGTGGAACATACCTTGTTATACGAACATTTTAAGAGCATTTCTAGTCTAAATTGGGGCTATAGGTGCTCTTTTTTTTTACTTTTTTTAAGATGTCATAAGTAAACGAAC
>CAZSXH010000120.1:0-2358 GCA_964611015.1 uncultured Muribaculaceae bacterium | reverse complement strand
AATTGCATCAACATCCGTAAAATTTATTCTGCTGACTAACTTAGGATTGAATGGATTTCTAACAACTACAAAACCAGCATTATAACGATTCATAAACCATTCTGTATAAAAAGCCACAATATCAGTTCTATTACGTACATTTAATTTCATTTTTACTTCTTATCATTTATAAAAAATGACCCGTACGGGTAATTATTAACGTTGGTGTCCTCGAGAGGAATCGAACCTCCACTCTACCCCTTAGGAGGGGGTTGTTTTATCCATTAAACTACGAAGACTTACCATAATATTATCATAAAATGCTTTGTTCTACAATTAATTATTGTTTAAAAGCATATGTAACTGGAGCTTCTTTTTCCTCGAGGTAATCAAATCTAACATTAATAAGTAAAATCATACCTACTATCGCTGTGTAAAAAAACAAAACCCCACTGTACTTTTTTAAAACTTCCATCATTTTAATTACCTCTTCTTTCTAAATTTATCTTATTACAAATATTTGTTCGTGTCAACATAAAAAGTAAACATTTGTTTGACTTTTGACAAAATATAGTGTAAAATAAAATTGTAAGAAAAAGGAGACTAGATATGGAAGATAAAAAGCTAACTAAAAGACAAGAAGAAATACTTACATTTGTAAAAAAATATATTGCCGAACATGGCTATCCACCTGCTATTAGAGAAATATGTAAAGGTGTTGGATTAAATAGCCCTGCTACTGTATTTGTTCATGTTAAGAATCTAGAAAAGCTTGGATTTATCAAATCAACTAATAATAAATTTAGAACAATAGAGTTACTAGTAGATAATGAATATTTGGAAAAAAATGAAGATGTTGTAAAAGTTCCCCTACTTGGAAAGATTACTGCAGGAAGTCCAATTACTGCAATTGAGCAACCAAATGAATTTTTTGATCTTCCAGCAGCATTAATGCCATCAAATGGTGAAGTATTTACCCTACATGTTAGTGGTGAGTCAATGATTAACAGAGGAATATTTGATAATGACTACGTTATAGTAAAAAAACAACATGATGCCAAAAATGGTGATATTGTTGTTGCTATGACTGAAGAAAATGAAGTAACACTAAAAACTTTTTATAAAGAAAAAGATCATATTAGATTACAACCAGAAAACGATACAATGGCACCCCTTATATTTGATAATGTTACTATTTTGGGAATTGCTATTGGCTTATATCGTAAAATATAAAAAAAAGATGTTTACAAACATCTTTTTTATTTTAAGAAGAATACTACAAAACACAAGAATGCTACATATAACGTTAACACAATCCAGCCATTAGCCATATCTCTTTTTGTACTTTTATTTTCAATTCCTAATGCCATAGCAGCTAGATATCCAGAGATTAATCCTCCAATATGTGCTGCATTATCAAATCCCCAAATAAAACTAATTATCAAGTTAATTACAATAATTGGTACTATTTGATTTCTCATTGCTTCGCTTAAGTAAAGACGATAATGATAACCAAAATATAAAAGTGCGCCCATTAGGCCAAATATAGCACCACTAGCTCCGATAGAAATTATATTTGATGCATTAAATACTAAAGACATCAAGCTACCACCAATAGCACTTATTATATAAATCATCACAAACTTACTTTTACCAATAAATGTTTCCACTTGGGTACCAATAATAGCAAGTGAATACATATTTACAAGAAAATGAATAAAACTGCCATGCAAGAAAACACATGTTAGAAGGCGCCAGAATTCTCCACTCTTAACAAGCAAAATATTGTTGCCACCAAGTGTTGCTAATAAGTTAGCATCAAAACTTGTTAATATTCCCCAATTCTTGCCACAAAAAGCAACTACAAAATACATTATTGTACATAATAGAATTAATAATTTTGTAAAAATAATTCTTTTAGGAGAAAAAACTTGAGCAAATAACTTATTTTCTTTTTCCGTTTTTGCATTTATATCATTTGTTACATTCACAATTAATTCTAAACCATCATTTGTTTCAATTAATTCTTTATTGATTTTAGGAAAGAATTCTTGTAAATTTTTATTTTGTCTTATTTCATCAAGTGATTCTATTTTAATTGTATTTATACTTTTATCTACAATTGGTTCTACTCTTTTACTCATATCTAAACAGATGTTTAAAGTATTTACTTTAAATGATAAAGTTTTTTTCTTTATTTGTCTCATAACATGTTTAATTTTAAACATATCAAATTTATTCTGTTCATCATTAATTATAGAATTAGAGCTTATTCTTATAATGCGATAAGGTCCATCTAAATTTTCTAACCAAATTTCATCTTTGACTCCTTGAACATGTATCGGAGCATAGTTTTCTTTAGTTACAAAATAATGAACT
>CAZSXH010000119.1:0-2386 GCA_964611015.1 uncultured Muribaculaceae bacterium | reverse complement strand
TCCATCAAGCTCTTTAAATCATATCCCGCATTTTTTAAGGAATACCAAATTAAATCTGTACAAACATAATACCCATCTGTTGGATATCCTCCCGCATAATATTTACTTTTATATTTAGGATTCATTTCAATAAATTCATGAGCACCAGCAACAATATCAGTATAATCATCTATACCATCATGATCATAATCAATATCGCTTTTTAATGGTTCTTTGACAATATCGGGTTTAAATAATCTAGCAAAAAAACCAGATTCATTTAAAAATATAATTGCTAATAACAAAATAAGACCCAAAACAATAAAATGACCAAATCTTAAAAACACTTTCATACTTATCTACTCCATTTAAAGTATAACACAAAAAACATAAGAAGACTAGCTTCTTATGTGAATCTTTTTATTATCTTAGTTTGTTAACTACAATTTGATGGAGCTGCTGTAAATTTTGTAGAATCATAATCTTCAACATCTGATCCTAAAACATCTTTATTATAGTTTCCATCATTACCTTTATCTACTACCATTAATGTAGCATGATGAATCCATACTTTGTAAAGGTAAAGCTTATCTTTCTTAGTAACAGTAACATAACCATCATAATTAGTTGGGTCAAGATCAGAAAGACCTTCATCAACTAAAGTTTTAATTTTTACACATCTTGTTCCTGATGTTGGTAAAACTCTATCAGCATTTCCTGTTGCTCCACCATTCATATAATATGATTGGGCAGATTCAATGGCACCATTTGCTTCAATTGCAAATATATTTGTTTTTGAATCTTGTAGTGTTGGCATTACCGCATTTACTGCAATAACCATTACGATTGCAAGAACAACGATAACTGCTAGCAATTCTACTAAGGTAAACCCGTTTGTATTATTAATGTGCTTAATATTTTTTTTCATTTATTATAGACACCTCTCTATGATTAAATAATACTATAAATCAAGATATTAGTCAATAATGTTACTCTAAAATCCTCTTCTATTTTTACATTACATTAATAATATACCCTTATAATTTATTTTAAAACATCAAGTACTGAACTTATTAATTCCATATTATCAATAACACCATTTAATTTATCAGTAACTCTTTCTTTATATTTTTCTTTCATGGCACTTGAAAATCTCATAAAATCAATATTTCCTCGATTTAAATCTTTAAAATAATAGGAATTCATTTTTAAATAATTGTATTCCTTTTGATTTTCTCTAAAAGCTATATGCGATTGTAATTGCATAATTAATCCTCAAAAAATTTGTTTAAGGGTCTTGGCGCCACTGGACCTTTAGTTAAACTATCTGCAAGATTTGGAGTTGGAGTCTTCTTAGTTAAGTCTTGAACAAAGTCTATAGCTTTTTGTGCCGTGTTAATATGACTTTTGATTGAATCAACATTAACATTTTTTACCATATCACTTATTCTTGAGATACCATCTGTTATGGGAGCACGATCTTCTAAAATATATTTATCCCATACATTTTTATCATCACCATATAAATCATACAGTTCATAAAACTTTTGCCAAGTCATTTCTCCATTTTGAACATAATGGATTAATTCTGGTTTAGTTCTTACAAAATTTTTAAATGCTTCATTTTTCATAAAAAATCACCTACTAAAGGATATGCCTTTAATAGGTGTTTTATTATATTTTAAAGTCTTCTACAAAATTATCAAATGATAATTGTTCTTGTTCTCTAACTTCTTTTACTGGTTCTTCTTTTTTCTCTATTTTATCCTCTAAAGTAATTCCTTCTTTCTTTAAAGTAAATAGATCATAACTAAATTTAATTTGGCTACCAGTACTTGCTAAATCCATTATAGGAATCTCACTATTTTTGATTTCATTTAACTCACTATTGTTTCGATATATATTTATATCTTTGCTATTAGTTAAATAAGCAAATTCAATTCTATAATCTTTTGTTTTTGCCTTTTTAAATAGCATATTTCCTTTTTTAGCTCGAGTTATACCTACAAGATCTTCAAGTTTTATTCTTTTAATAGTTTTTTGATTAGTAAATATATTTAAATATTCTTCTTTTACAGGAGATGCATAAATAACATAATCATCTTTTAAATTGATACCTTTAACTCCACTAGCTTTTGGACCTACTACAGGTATTTCATTTGTATTAAATCTTAGATAAAAACCATTATGAGTTACAAATAATACTTCATCTTTAGATATATCTGCACTTATTAGTTCATCATTTTCTTTTAGTTTAATTGCAGTTATTGGTTTAGAATAACGTGTAACTTCAAAATCCTGTAAATTAACTTGTTTTACTAAGCCATTTTTAGTAAATAATGTAACATTTTTATTCTTGTCCTTTAAGATAAGACTAGAAATTATTCTTTCTTCTTCTTTAATAACT
>CAZSXH010000118.1:0-2395 GCA_964611015.1 uncultured Muribaculaceae bacterium | reverse complement strand
TATATGAAAATTTAGATTTTATGATTTATTTTATACAAAAAATTCTTTAAAATTTATTGGAAATTATTGTCTTTCTCTTTACGCGAGTTTTGTCGAACTTTGTTGCTATTTAAGTGATATTTGGTTATAATAAAAAAGAATAGGGAAGTGTGGTATGAAGATGGAAACTGAAAAAAGTTTTAGTTTTCGTGCAGTAATAAAATTAATATCCACTATTATCAGTTGGACTGTTTTTGTGCTGCTTTTAATCTGTGCTGCTCTTTTATTATATTACTTTATAGCTACTAGAATTTATGCTTCAAAAGGTAGTGGCTATGAGCCAAAGTTTTCTTTATATACAATTATTAGTCCTAGTATGGTACCTAATATTAATGTTTATGATGTTATTATTGATGTTAAAGTTGATAAGCCAGAAGATATAAAAATTAATGATGTTATTACTTATAATTCTAGTCTTCCTGAGGTTCATGGAGGAACAATTACCCATAGAGTTATTTCTATTAGCCAAGATGAAAATGGCGAATATATTTATCAAACTAAAGGAGATAATAACTTAGTTGAAGACAGGCTTACAGTTCCTTATAGAAGTGTTGTTGGAAAGGTTGCGTTTAGAATTCCTAAATTAGGTAAATTGCAATTCTTTATTGCATCTAAAGGTGGTTGGCTTTTAGTAGTTTTAATTCCTGCATTATATATTTTAGTTAAAGATGTTTTAAAACTTCTTAAATTAATAAAAACTGATGATAGTAAGAAAGGCAAATTTGTTGAATTTTTAAATCGTCCTTTGCTTACATTCAATAAAACCAAATTGCTTACATATACTCATCAAGATGAATTTAAAGAAAAGGTTGACTTAACATTCGTAGATGAAACACCTAAAGTAGAAGAACATATACCATACCCTAACTTTGAAGAACTTGATATTGAAGATGATTTTAATTTTGAAGAACTTCCCAAACTTAAATAAAAGCATAATATTTGACAATGCAAATATAATTAATTATAATTAAAATTAAGGGAGGATTTGAAATGAAAAAGATAATTAAAAATTACAAAAGCACTTTGATTTTATTAGCTTCAGTAATTATTGGTGCAATTTGTGGATTAATATTTAAGGAAGATGCCGAAGTGGTTAAACCTTTAGGTGATCTATTCTTAAATTTACTTTTGGTAATAATTATTCCACTTATATTCTTTACGATTACTTCATCTATTTCTAAGATGAACGAAAAGAAGAGATTAAGTAAAATCTTAATTAGCACAATTGCTGTGTTTTTAATAACATCAGTTATTGCTGTTGCTGTTGGGTTTGCAACAACTGCAAAGGTTAATTTAGTAGATACTAAAGATGCAGAGGCAGTTAAAGCAATGTTTGATAATAATATTACTGAAGAAGTAGAATTAAATATTTTAGAAAGAACAGTAAATGTTTTATCAACAAACCAATTTGTCAATTTACTTTCTACTGATAATTTAATTGCATTAATAGTTATGTCAGTATTACTAGGTATTGCGATTAATAAAGCAGGAGAAAAAGGAAGAAAAGTGGCAGATTTATTTGATTCATTTAGTGAGGTCATGTATAAACTAATTGGTGTAATTATGCTTTATGCTCCGATAGGGCTTGGCTGTTACTTTGCGAGTCTAGTAGGAACTTTAGGCGGAACAATTGCCATAGGTTTCTTAAAAACATTTGTAGTTTATACTGTAGTTTGTGTTTTATTTATGGTAGTGTTCTACAGTTTATTTGCCTTTATTTCTGCTGGAACTAAAGGAGTAAAAGCATTCTGGAAAAACATTATTCCATCAGCAGTTACAAGTTTAGGTACATGTTCATCAGCAGCTAGTGTTCCTGTAAATATTGAATGTACTAAAAACATTGGGGTACCAAATGATATTGCCGAAACAACAGTTTCTTTAGGAACAAGTTTTCATAAAGATGGTTCAACAATAGGTAGTGTATTTAAAATAATGTTCTTAGTATGTTTATTTGGCACAACGCTTTCAACATTTGGAGCAGTAGCAAAAGTAATTGGAATTGCTTTAATTGCAACACTCCTTGTAACAGCAGTACCTATTGGTGGTGGAACTATATCAGAAATGTTAATTATTACAATGATGGGATACCCAGTTGCAGCACTTCCAATACTAACTATTATAGCTTCAATAATTGACCCACCAGCAACAATGCTTAATGTAGTTGGAGATACAGCGTCTTCAATGTTAGTTACTAGAATAGTTGATGGAAAAGGATGGATAGACAAAGAAAATAAAAAGGAAAAATAATATTAAGACTTAAAAAAGTAATATAATAAAATAAAGATATAAAGAAGATAAAGGGAGGACTCTCGAAATGAGAGTCCTCCTCTTTTAGGTTATTTCTGGTGGCCCAGTG
>CAZSXH010000117.1:0-2439 GCA_964611015.1 uncultured Muribaculaceae bacterium | reverse complement strand
AGCTAAAGAAAGAGACCATCGTAGAATTGGTAAAAATCTAGATATTTTCATGACTCATGATTTAGTAGGCAAGGGTATGCCTTTATGGCTTCCCAATGGCGCTATTGTTCGCAAAGAGCTAGAAAACTATATCTACGCTAAAGAAAAGAAGCTTGGCTATCACCATGTTTATACACCATGTGTCGGAACTGTTGACTTATATAAAACTTCAGGCCACTGGGATCACTACAAAGAAAATATGTTCCCATCTATGAAAGTTGATGAAGAAGAATTTGTTCTTCGTCCAATGAACTGTCCTCATCATATGCTTGTTTATGCTAATGATTTACATTCATATCGTGATCTTCCTATTCGTATTGGTGAATTTGCTACTGACTTTAGATATGAAGCTTCTGGTGCGGTAAAAGGCCTTGAAAGAGTTAGATGCATGTGTCAAAATGATGCCCATCTTTTTGTAAGACCAGATCAAATTGGAGAAGAATTTAAAAAGGTAGTTTCTTTAATATTAGATGTTTATCATGATTTTGGTTTAAAAAATTATAAATTTAGATTATCTTTAAGAGATCCAGAAGATAAAGAAAAATACTTTGATGATGATGAAATGTGGAATATGGCTGAAAATAAACTTCGTGAAGTATTAAAAGAATTTGGTATAGAGTTTTATGAAGCAATTGGGGAAGCAGCCTTTTATGGTCCGAAGCTAGATGTAGAAGTAAAACCTGCAGTAGGTCCAGAAGTAACACTTTCAACTTGTCAACTTGATTTCTTGCTTCCAAGACGTTTTGAACTTTCATATATTGATTCAGATGGTTCAAAGAAAACTCCTGTAGTATTACACCGCGCTATTTTCGGAACTTTTGATAGATTTACAGCATTCTTACTTGAAGAAACAAAAGGAGTACTTCCATTATGGCTTGCACCTTTACAAATCAATATAATTCCAGTAAATAATGAATACCACTTAGAATATGCAAATGAAATATATGAAAAAATAAAGGGATTAGGATATCGTGTTAGCTTAGATGATCGAAATGAAAAGCTATCTTATAAAATGCGTGAAAGCCAAGTTAAAAAGATTCCGATTACATTAATATTAGGCCAAAAAGAAGTAGATGAAAACCTAATTAGTTATCGTAATTTTGGAAGTGGGGAAACAACAACTTTATCAATTGATGATTTTATCAAACATATTGAAGATTTAAAAGCAAATAAAAGATAAAATTATTGGTAAGTCATGACTTCCTAAAATGCATTAAATAACAATATATAGTTGTAAAAATGAAATATTTTGGATATACATAAATATGTAAGTGTTACCCTTTAGTGGTAAGTGCTTAGATTTTTGGAGCACTATCTCTTGTGAGATGTGCTTTTTTCAATTAATATGAAAATAATTTCAATAACTTCGACAAAATAAGCTAAATGTTTTTATATTAAACATAAAAATATTTGACAAACATAAAATAATATAGTAAACTATTGATGTTATTAAAAAAGGAAAGAGATTTAGTATCCACCTGATTACCAAAGGTAATGGGTCAAAAGCCAAGTGATTTATATATTTTTATTCACATGGAATCGGATACTAGAAGTATTCGTTTTTTAATGTAAGGAGGTGCTTAACTATAGCAAATAATAATAGTAATGAATTACCAATTAATGAGAATATTAAAGTTCCAGAAGTTATGGTAATTGGGCCAAATGGCGAAAAGATGGGTTTAAAAAAGATAGCTGATGCTCTAACACTTGCAAACTATGCTGGTTTAGACTTAGTTTTAATGAATGGCGATGGTAATCCTGCAGTTGCAAAAATAATGGATTATAATAAATATCGTTATGAAAAACAAAAGAAACTAAAAGAAACTCAAAAGAAGCAAAGAGAAGCAAATAAAGAGTTAAAGGAATATCGTCTTTCAGTAACTATCGATGTCGGAGACTTTGAAACAAGAAGAAGAAATGCTCAAGAATATCTTGAAAAAGGTCATAAAATAAAAGCGTTTATTCGATTCAAAGGTCGTCAAATGGCAAGACCGGAACTTGGTCGAGATGTATTATTAAAATTTGCAGATAGTTTATCTGAATGTTCTACTATCGAAACAGAACCAAAACTTGATGGTAGACAAATGGCTATGATTTTAGCACCTAAAAAAGGAGAAGGGAAATAGTAATATGGCAAAATGTAAACAAAAGACACATAAATCTAGTGCAAAGACTTTTAAGAAACGTAAAAATGGTGAAATTACTTACATGAAGCAAAATGGTAACCACTTTACAGGAAAAGATTCATCAAAACAAGTACGTCAAAGACGTAATAAAGGTGTTTTAGCAAAAGGAGATAGAAACAGATTAAAATCTGTTATCTAGTAGCGAGGTGAGATAAATGGCAAGAGTTAAAGGTGGAACTGTTTCTAAAAACAGAAGAAGAAAAGTATTAAAAGA
>CAZSXH010000116.1:0-2467 GCA_964611015.1 uncultured Muribaculaceae bacterium | reverse complement strand
CTTAAAACATTGATATCACAATAATCGGGTTCAAATTCATTATCATATTTAACAAAGATAATCCCGTTATTCCCCAAAACAGAAATTATAGTATTCCACAGAAAAGAAGCCATTGAGACATCGCCTTCTTTAGACGAAAATCTCACTTCTATTGGATAATAATTATCTTTCTTTAAAATTGGAAATACACCGGCCTTTAAAAGAGATGATTTCCCGATTCCGCTTCTTCCGTAAAGTGTTACTACAAGATTATTCTTAATCTTACGAACCACTGTTTCAACAGCATTATCACGTCCATAAAAATACTGATTATTATTAGCCGACTCTTCAGTATAAGATGCAAGACCAAGCCAAGGATTCATATTATTTGATATTTAGATTATTCTTAATGTCATGGATAAATTTTTCAAATGAATATTTGTTCCAATCAAACATTGAACAAGATAACATCTTTAGTGGTAATTTAGAGTTATATGATTCTTTTAAATCATACCCGGGAAGAATAATAGGCATTATGGTTATATCATTATTCTCTCCACACGCAATAGACCATTCTTTTTGATAATATCTTTCTATACCATTTTTAAGGTCTGCTGCAACATTTGGAGAAAGAATCGGAACAAATATTTTTGCTTGCTGAATTGCATTAAATATTCGTATATCGTAAGAGTTGCCTGTATTTATTTTTTCATTGTCAAACCAAATATTAAAGCCTTCATCATGCAATCTGTTGAATATATTGCACGCTACGGAATAATCATCGCTACTATAAGAAAGGAAAATTCCCCCAAGTGATGACATTTTCAGTGCTGTCTCTGCAAGTTCTTTTTCACTTAGTTTATTAGCGAGTTCATTAATGAATGAATGAGAATCGTTTTCAATATGAATTCCTACTGATTTATCTAAATAATTATAAAGATTATTATCCATTTCCGATTTTTCAGTATTAAGACAAAAAGCGATATCTCCAAGTTGCATTGGACTAAGACCTATTTTACGTTTTTCCGGTTCAGTTGCATTACGGCGCAATGCGTACCAAAAGAAGCGAAAACACCAATCACTTAATTTGCAACCTAATGCCAATATTTTTTTTTCATTTAGATAACTCATTAAATTAGATGGAGGATTTATAATCCATTTTGCAATGGCTTCCATTGTGTCATCATCGGTAATAGTAAACTTTAAAGCTTGCTTATCAGGATCAAGTTTACCGAAAATATAATATAGTGTAGGTTCCACATCAAAATACTCATTACCCCGAACATCTTTAGATTGGAAATCATAACCTTTAGAACCTGCACTATCAAATATATTCATAACACGATAACCATCTTTACCCCACACATCTTCCATTACCTTTTCAATATATGGGTCAATTGTAGTGGTTAAAATTACTCTAAATAATTTAGTTGAAATAATTCGTCGCAAATCTGAAGATACCTCTTCTAACTTAAAATCAATATTATTGAGTTCATCTAAAGCCCAGCGCTTAACTGTATTAACATTTAATCCATTAGTAATAATAAAATCCATAAAACTTTTATTATCTTCTAACATAAAATGATGACCTTCTTCTTTTTGTGTCTCAATAATGTTCTGAAGAAGATATTTAGTGGAATCTCCTTCAGAATAAGGAAGAACATTTTTATCTAATATTATTTCACTCCCAACAAGAAGTATATATTCTCCACTACATATTTGTTCAATAAGCTCCTTAACAATTACGGGTCTTTCCAGATTTGCTTTAATATTGTTATTAGTGTTACTAATATTCTTTACTTTTCGCGCCATTTATGCTAATACTACTTTATAGAAATATTTCCTTTTTTGTCAATTATTACTTCTTTATATAGTCCATCTTTCTCAAGTAGTGATAATTTATCGTTAAAGAATGGCAAAGGAAGTTCATACTGCTGCACATCGATATCAAAGGATGTGTTATTAACTACAGATTTCCCATCTTCCTCATATCCCGCAATTACAGACAAATTAGCATGGTAAATATAGGTTTTATCTTCAGTTGCTTGTTCTGATAAACGCTTGAATTTCACATCCATAAATGAATACAGATTTGCATCATTACAGATTATATCAACTGACCATTGTTTTATATTCTGCCAATTCGAGACTCTTGATGAATGAACAAAAGAACCGTCAAAATCTCTAAAGTCATTACCGGTTAAACTAATTTCGTGAATTTGATTTTGGCCATCAATAAATTTTACAATTGGCTGAAGATTCTCTAAAACATCATTGCTACACGTGATTACATAAGTCACTGTACATTTTTTCTCAGAAGTACATGCAGATAACAAAGATGATAACAAGAAAATTAAAAGCAACGAAAGTCCTCTGATAACTCCCATGGGTAAAAATTTTTTTTAGAATACGGTATCAATATTCTCGTAAATAAAAGATTAATTGTAAAATGGTAGGATAAAAAAGACCATTCATTTCCTAATTGTAA
>CAZSXH010000115.1:0-2518 GCA_964611015.1 uncultured Muribaculaceae bacterium | reverse complement strand
GGCCGGAGCATTCATCATCCCCGTGCTACTCCGCTGGGGCGGCGGCACACTGGTGGTGATCATTGTAAAATTAAACCAAATTATGTTTTGATTTTTACTTTCTTTTATAGGAAAAAAGATAATATTATTTTTTTCACTAATTATAATTGGTAACTTATATTTACCCGTAAGTAATCCTTTTGATCCTTTTAATCTTCCTAAATAAGAACTTCCATAATATATACAACTATCATTTAGAATTCTTTTTAAAACATTTCCTCTAAAAATAAATTCTTTTTTATCTTCCATTACTATTGTATTTTCACCATTAAAATATAAAAATAAAGTTTGATTATTAATAATATACATAAGAAACTTCCTTTCTTAAATAGCATATTTTAAATAATCAACATTAAAAAAATTGTCAAAAAAAGAACAAATATTTAAATTTGTTCAAATTATTAATAAGTTTTAATAGGAAGAATTAATTCAATTAAACTTTCATCAGTAACTGGTTTAAGTAAAATTGGTTTATCATCTGTATTTAAAAGTAATAAGATATTTTCTTCTTTAATTACTTTTAAAGCATCCATCATATATTTAGAACTAAATGATATTTCAATTTTTTCTTTATTATTGCAATCAATTTTTAATTTTTCTTCGGCATTTCCAAGTTCATTACTAGTTGAAGTTATAATCATATCTTTACCTTCTATATGCATCTTAATAATATTTTTTTCTTTGTTTTGTGCAAGTAATGCAGCACGATCTACAGCATCATAAAATTCTCTTAGATTTAAGTTAATCATATAAGCAAAATCATTTGGAATAAAATGAGATGTTTCTGGATAACTTCCTGAAAGTAAGTTACTTTGAATATAAATATTTTTATAAACAAATAATATTTTGTTAGTAAATACATACATTTCCACATTTTCATCTTCAGTAATTATCTTTTCAAGTTCTGTAATACTACGTCCTGGGATAACAATGTTGATAATTTTATTTACAGGAACATCAAGTTTAGTATTTTTCTTTGAAAGACGATAAGAGTCTGTTGCAATACATTCTAAAATATCTCCGTTTATTTTTAAATTAATACCTGTAAGAAGAGGTCTTACTTCTTGTGTTGATAACGCATATGATGTTTGATTAATTATTTCTCTTAAAGTTTCACTTTTTATATTAATAACATCAGCTGTTTTTTCTAAGCTTATATTAGGATAATCTTGTGGATTATAACAATTAAGACGATATTGATTATTAGGTGTTGAAATCTTTATTTTTAAATTATCTTCTATTTCAAAATCAATAACGTCAGCTGGCATTTTTTTAATCATATCAACAAAGTATTTACTTTGAATTATAATTCTACCTTTTCCTTCAATTTTTTTAATATCTTTTTCTGAAATTAATACTTTAATTGTAAGTTCTGAATCACTTGCTAAAAGTTCAATTCCTTTTTCACTAATATCAAATACTATACCATTTAATACTGGAATAGTTGTTCTTTGACTTAAAGCTTTAGTTACATTATTTAAAGCTTCTAAAATAACATTTTTTTCAATAGTCCATTTCATCTAATTTCTTCCTTCTTTCTTTTTTTTATTTTTTCTTTTTCTACTTCTTTGAATTCCTGGTGGTGCTTTTTCTTCACTTACATCTTTTCCATATACTATTGGTCCTCTCTCAAAATCTATTGCTGAATATGGATATTCATCTGATTCTGATGGATTTATGACTGATGTTTTTCTTTCAGTTGTACTAAAATCATATGGTTCTTCACCTTGTGCTACAGTTCCTAATTGAGGAGCAAATCTTTCATCGATATATTGATCTACTTCTTCCATTGTTACTACTCTTTGACCTCTTGTAGCACTACTATCTAAGACTTCTTTGCAAGAAACACTTTCTAGCATTGTATTTGACATAGCTTCTTTAAATAAAAAATTTAATTTTTCTAGTTCTTTTTGTAGTTCTTGATCAGATTTTTCATACTCAGTTAATTTTTGTTGCTTTTGTTCTAATTCACTTATTTCTGCAAAATATGATCTTTCATTACTTTTTATATTCTCATCGCATACAAATCCAGCGACTGTGGATAAAAATCCTAACGAATAAAAAAATACAGTTGGTAAATTACCTATTAAAAAAGTAGCTAAAGCACAAAATACAACTAGTACTACAAATTTTAATATTAGTATTTTTAATGAAAAATTAATTTCTTTATTCTTTAATAATGATTTATATAAACCATATAAATTATGTAATATACCTTTTTTCTTTATACTTTTTTGTTTTGCTTCTATAGATGAATTAAGAAACTCAATTATTCTTTTTGTTATTAATTGATCTGCTGTTTTTGTTTCTATAAGTTTTTTTAATTCATCTAAAGACATATCCTCAATCATTTTCCATCCTTCCTTTCTTATATTAATTATTTATTTTATTAATAGCGTTGTTAATGTTGATAATTTTAACTAATCTTTATTTTTTCTTTTAAAATCTATAAAAAACTATTAACATTTATCAACATTAT
>CAZSXH010000114.1:0-2578 GCA_964611015.1 uncultured Muribaculaceae bacterium | reverse complement strand
ATTTTTGTAGGTTTTGGCTAAAATATTTTTGTAGGAAAACCTACATTTTTATTTTAGCATCTTTTAGCTGTATCGGCGGTATTTATGCTTCTGTTAATTCTACATTTAACTCTAAGATATCTTTAGTTCTATAAGATTTACCATTTATATTAAATACATGAGAATGATGTAATAATCTATCTAAAATGGCATTAGCAAGTACAGCATCACCAAATATATCAGCCCATTTACTAAAAGGTTGATTAGTAGTTATAATAGTAGTACTTTTTTCATATCTTTTGTTAATTAATTGAAATAACATATTGGCACCTTGTTTATCAATAGGTAAAAAACCAACTTCATCAATTATTAAAACTTTATATTTAGAATATAATCTTAGTCTATCTTCTAATCTATTTTCAAGATATGCTTTTTTCAAATTAGAAATTAAATCATTACAATTAATGAAATAAGTTATTTGTCTATTTTTAGCAGCCTCCATACCTATAGCAGTAGCAAGGTGTGTTTTACCCACACCTGGACTACCAACAAATAGTATGTTTTCATGTTTCTCTAAGAATCTTAAATTTTTAAATTCCATAATTACATCTTTATTAATTGATGGTTGGAAAGAAAAATCATAATCATCTAATGTCTTTTGATATGGAAAGTTAGCAGTTCTAACACAACCATAAATAGCCATATCATTTAAATATTCAATTTCAAAATTAGTAAGTTCATATAATGCTTCAACTATGTCTTTTTTCTTATTATTAATTAGATCAATATATGAATCTAAATTATCTTTAATTTTATGTAATTTTAAAGTTTCTAGATTATTTAGTAATCTATTGTAGTAGTTCATCTTCGTATAAACCCTCCAATCTTTCTATTAATTCATCAATAGTTTTTATAACATATGGTACACTTTCTAAACAAGCTAAAACCTCTTCTTCATCTGTAATTAAAGGATTACCAATTATATAATTATATGCACCTTCAGCATAGTTTTTTAAATCAGCTAAGTAATTGCTAATTTGGATTTCTATATTAAATTTTTTTCTAATATTTTCATTCATTTTTATTTTCCTTCTTTCTTTGTATTTCTTTCAAATAATTCTAAATTTTTCTGAGCCAGTTTTTCAATATCTTCTTCACTTTTATAGGGCATTGAATAAGATAATAAAGTTTTATAATCATCGTTTTTATAATTGATTTTTTGTTCAGTTAAATAATGTGTTTGGACTAAAACTGTGTTATCATAAATATAAAGTTTATTATTATCAACTTTAATTTTTAAAGTTTTATTAATATACTTTGGTGGAACAGAGTATTGAGATCCTTTGTAATAAATAAGAGATGCATTACTTACTTTAACTGGAATATTAAGATTTAAGTAATTGCTAATAATCTTATTTGTAGGCATCGGAGATAAATACTCTTTTTCTTTTTGATATAACATTATTGGCTTTACATTGGTTGTAGAATTTATTTTGGTATTAACTTTACTAGTTATTTTTTCTATTATTCTAATTATGTCTTCTTCATTTTCAAAACTATTGTTAAAGGGTATTAACCATTTTATAAATTTGTTTCTAACTTCAACTTTTCCTTTAGTATTAGGGCTTCTAATTTTACATCTCTTACCATCAATATTAAAATCCTTTAAAAATGCTTTAAATTCATCACAGAAACTATCTTTTGCGTTATTAATTATACTAGACATATTATCTGTTAATAACTCTAGACTTACTCCACCAAAGAATTTAAAAGTATTAATTAAGCATCTAATAACATCTTCTCTAGTTTTAGTTATACTATAGCAAAAGTAATGCATACGACTATAACTTAATTCTGCAGAAAAAACATTAAATTCAAATATTTCTCCATATTTATTAACCATAGTTATACTTTCAATCCAATCAAATTGAATTTGCTCACCTATATCTGTTTCAAAACGTGGAGTACCTTTACTTTTTTTAGGAGTTCTTATTTTATTTTTTCTGATGTAATAAGTTAAATTACTATAACTGCCTTTGAAGTTATATTCTTCTTGTAAGAAGAATAATAATGAACTAACTTTAGCACCTTTTAAAGACATTTTTTCACGAATGATATCATCTAATTCCACCAATTTAGAAATTTTGTTATGATGTGATGGTTTTCCATCATATCCATAATAATATCGTTTTACAGTTCTATAATCTAAATTATATTCTTTAGCTAAAGATGAAAAGTTTGGTTTAATATTCATTGTTTTCATGATAGTAATTTCCTTTCTTAAATCCCATATTATTTCCTTCACGTTTAATCACCTCCTTAACTAGACTTAGTTAGTCAAAGAGTTATTATAACGAAAATATTCTTAAATGCCATATAAAAATGCTAAAATATTTTTGTAGGTTTTTCGACATTTTTATTTAATTCATTTCCTACATTTTTATTTTAGCATTATCAATGATTATGATAATTTACCTGACAGGGTAAACCTAACCAATCCGAAGAAATAACAATCGCAAGTTGCTATTTCTTTTTTAATTATAACATAATTTGCTCAAATGTGCCGAAGAAAATCTAAAATAGCCGAATTTAATAGGAT
>CAZSXH010000113.1:0-2622 GCA_964611015.1 uncultured Muribaculaceae bacterium | reverse complement strand
GATTTAGATGTTTCGTGGGTTTTCCCAACTTTTTAGCAAAGCTAATAAAGATTTAAGAAAAAGAATTTATTTTACACTATTTTGTTTAGGAATATTCTGTTTGGGAACATCTGTTACCATCCCTTGGGCATCTAGAGTTTATGACGAATTAGGTGCTCTAGAAATCTTTAATATAATGAGTGGTGGAGGTCTTAGAAGCTTTTCAATATTTGCTTTAGGAGTTTCTCCATACATTACTGCATCCATTATTACGCAATTATTGCAAATGGATATAATACCTTATTTTAAAGATTTAAAAGATCAAGGATATGTCGGAAGACAAAAGATTAATAAAATAAATCGTTATTTAGGTATTCTTATAGGATTCCTTCAAGCATACGTACTTTGTATATTCTATATGAAGGGAGTTGATCTAATGACTCAACTTAAAACTTCATTAGTAATGACTGCAGGTACAGCATTCTGCTTGTGGATGGGTGATCAAATCACAAATAAAGGTATCGGTAATGGTCAATCAATGATCATTATGGCTGGTATAATTCTAAGTATGCCATCCGTATTTACTGGTGCTTATGCTGGGTTTGTAACATCTGGAACTTATGAGTCTGCCTTAGGAATATTATTCTTCTCATTATTTGTACTTACTTATATTCTTATTATTGTAGGAATTATATGGATACAACTAGCTGAGCGAAGAATACCTATTCAATATGCGAATAAGTCAACAAGTGCTTATGGCGCACAACAAAGTTTCTTACCAATTAAGATTAACTCTGCAGGTGTTATTCCCGTAATATTTGCATCAATACTTACAACAATACCTGCTACTATAGTACAATTAATTGGTAAACAAGGAGCAATAGATTTTGTTAATAAATATATTGTTTATACAACACCAACAGGATTTATAATATATATGCTATTAATTATCTTCTTTGGATATTTTTATACATTTATGATTATGAATCCAGATGAAATGAGTAAAAACTTAAATGAACGTGGAGGATATATACCAGGAATTAGACCTGGAGAAGATACTTCAAAGTATATTGGAAACTCTATGGGTAAATTAAACCTAGTAGGAAGCTTATTTTTAATAGTTCTTGCAGGACTTCCAATATTATTCTCTGCTATATTTGATTTACCTAGCCAAGTATCAATTGGTGGTACAGGAATACTTATTGTTGTAGGTGTTGCAATAGAAACTTATAAACAAATGGAAAGTACATTAGTAAGTCGTAGCTATGCTGCGAAGAGAAAGAGATTAAGATAGAATGAAGAATATAATATTTATAGCTCCACCCGCAGCGGGTAAAGGAACACAAAGTAATATGCTTAAAGATAAATATGGATATAAACATTTATCAACTGGTGATATGCTAAGAGAAGCGATAGCTTCTGGTTCCGAACTTGGTAAGGCAGTTAAAAATATTATTGATAAAGGAAATTTAGTAAGTGATGAAGTTATGATTGAACTCATAAAGGACAAACTTACTGAAATAAAAGGAAAGCCATTTATAGTAGATGGTTTTCCTCGAACTCTTAATCAAGCAATTAATTTAGATAAAATAATTAATGAAGAGTATATTGCTATATATCTTGATTTAGATAAAGAAGTAGCATTAAAAAGAATAGAGGGAAGATTTACTTGTGGTTGTGGCAAATCATATAACATATATGAAGAAAGCCTAAAACCAAAAGTTGAAGGATTTTGTGATAATTGTGGTTCTAAGCTTATTAAAAGAGCAGATGATAACATTGAAGCTTTTAAAATAAGACTTGATAGTTATGAGAAAAACACAGAACCAATTTTAAATTACTATAAAGATAAAGGATTATTATATAAAATAGATGTTAATAGAGATCTTCAAGAAATATTTGAAGACATATCGAAGGTAGTAGCTGATGATTAGTATTAAAAGTGAACGTGAAATTGATTTAATGAGAGAAGCTGGAAGGTATCATTTGCTTACAATGAAGGAAGTTGAAAAATACTTAAAACCTGGAGTGAGTACTAAAAAGCTTGATCAAATTATTCATGATTTTATTATTAAAAATGGCTGTGTACCATCAACACTTGGATACGAAGGATATCCTGCTAGTGTCTGTATATCAATTAATGATGAAGTTGTTCATGGTATACCAGGTAATAGAATAATTAAAGATGGTGATATCGTATCAATAGATTTGGTATTATCATATAAAGGATATCACGCTGATGCAACAAGAACCTATATAATTGGTAATGTTAGTGAAGAAGTAAAAGCATTAGTAGAAAATACTAAACAAGCTTTTTACGAAGGTGTAAAAGTAGTAAAAGAAGGTGCTCGTATTAGAGACATCTCTAGAGCTATTGAAACTTACGCACATGAGCATGGTTTATCAGTTGTAGAAGAACTTGTTGGTCATGGTATAGGTTCAAATATGCATGAAGAACCAGATGTACCAAACTTTGATGATAACAACATGACCAGATTAAAAGCTGGTATGACTTTAGCAATTGAACCAATGCTTAATCTTGGAAGTAAAGAAGTTTACTTAGAAGATGATGATTGGACAGTCAAAACACAAGATGGAAAGCCATCTGCACACTATGAAAATACAGTACTAGTTACTAAAGAT
>CAZSXH010000112.1:0-2659 GCA_964611015.1 uncultured Muribaculaceae bacterium | reverse complement strand
ATCACGGTCTAAGTCAACTTTTCCATCACCATCAAAGTCAATATTTAAATCTGGCCATCCATCATCATTAGTATCACAATTGATATCACAAATGCCATCACCATCTATATCTTGATTTATTGGATTTCTTATTTTTCCATCATCACCTAAAATGTTAAAGATTGGTTTTCTGTTACCATGATAATCAATATTTTGATCTGGCTTTTTATCTTTATTAGTATCACAATTAATATCACAAATACCATCATTATTTAAATCGATATTTATATCAGCAATACCATCACCATCTAAATCAATATTAAGTTGAGCTTTATTTAAATAAATAACTCCAGTAAATGTAGCAAAGCCACCTATAAACATAAACGCTAATAAGAAAAGAATCAATAAACCAAGATTGCTATTCTTTTTAACTGTAAAAATTATTTTATTTCCGACTTTATCTACCATTATCCTCTTTGGTAAATAAGCTTGAATATCTTTTTTTTCAAAAGCTACATTTAAAACTTTATCAATATGTTTTTGGGTAATTTTTACATCTTCTCCATAAATTTTAGCTAAAGTTTCTCTTATCTTTTCTTCTTGGTTCTTACTACTTTGAAGCATAAACTCTTTTAAGTCAATTATTTCTTCTCTTGATAGTAAATCATCTCTCTTAGACATTTTCATCCCTCACTTACTTTAATATTTTATAAGCTTTATCTCTTTTTTTATTAAATTCATCAAAGAAAGCATCTATTGTTTTACAAACATTATTATAACTTTTTGCTTTTCTTTTACTAGCTTCTTTAAACTCTTTACTTATAAGTCTTTTAAATTCTGCTTCACTAACATCTCCAGAGAAAACAAAGTCATTAACTAGTTTACTAACTAAAGCAGAATTATATTTAGATTCTTCTAATTTATTTTCTAATTTTATTGCATCATTATTGATAAAAAAGGCTAAATCATATTTTTCTTTAATATCATTATCTTTTAATACTTCTTCTCTTCTATCAATTTGAGTTATAGGTTTAATAGCATTTTTTTCTAAATATTCCCAAAGTTCTAATGCTTTCATAAAATTTGGTTCTTTTAAAATGACATTAGTTTTTCTAATTGGGCTTCTAACTGGACTACTTTCTTTCATTCCTTTTATAAAAGCACTATTTTTAAAATCTCCAATTACATCTCTAATATGTGTAATTCGATCTTCTAAAGAATGACCGTCTTTACTGCCATCAACCTCAGTTTCACTATAACTTACTAATGAAACATTGATATTAATATTTTCATTTTTATTTTTCATTATAGCTTTATAATTAACGGAATTGTTAATTTTAGCATAACTTTTTTGATCAGATTCATCTAATTTACTATTTACAAAAGTATAAAGATTATCTACCAAAGATTTTATAAATCTATTTTCATATAAATCAACAGTTTCTTCACGATATACATTAAGTAGTTTTAAAGGAATAACTGTTCCATCATTATGCACTTCTTGAATCAAGTTAGTATTTTGAGCAAGATGACGAATACTTTCTTCCGTTACAACTTTTGTTTTTTCAATAGGAACAATATTCTCTTCTTGAACAATAAACTTTCTTGGATTTCTTATTATATTATCAAGATATGGAATACATTCTTCTACCATATCTATCCATGATGTGTCACTAGTCTTGGCATCAATATTCCTTTTTACTGTAATATCTGAACTAGTTGCATCAATAAATTTATTAAGTGAATCCTTATTTAAATTATTTATATAATCAACTATATTCATGTTTCACCTAAATAGTTTTCTTAAGTCTTAATAAATAAGATTTACATTCAGGAGTTTTATCTTCTCCGAATAATTTTTCTAAATATTTAATTAATCCATCAATTTCATCTTTAATATAAGCAAGATTAAGTTGTTCAAATTTTCTTAATATCTTATGTGCAATTAGATAATCAATACCCGCAACTTCTTCTCCACCACAAGCAACATATGCTGGAATAAATTCTTTTAATTGTTTTACAATTCTATTACCAAATGCAAGTCTAAAGTGATCTATTACATATCTATCTAATTGTGATACTTTTTCTAGATTTTCTTCACTTATAGCAAAATTGCGAGCTGCTTGAGCAAATTTTTCTTCTAAGTAATTATAACTTACCATTACTGGTTCAGTATCTGGAGCTACAAATGGTTCACACTTATCATCAATCGAAATTGGCATTGCTCTATCATACACTTTATCAGTAATCATAAATGTTGAATCATCATTATTGATTGTACCAATATACCACATATTTTCGGGAATTCTTAATTTACCTTCTTCTAATTTTTTAGGATCACTTGGCCAAATATTTGGTACTAATTCTACAACCCAATCTTTTTTATTAGGAAGTTCTAATATTGATAACATTTCCGCAAAATAATATTCAACACGAGAAATATTCATTTCATCAAGTAATGTTACAAATACTTCATCACGATATCCGGCTTCATACATACTTTCTAATATGGCAGTTTCATTAAATTTCTTTGTAAATTCATTAAAATATCCAAAAATTTCAGTTGAATCTCTCCATGAAGGTTGAACACTTGCAACTGTTGTTTCATTATTAATAAATGATCCAAGAGCATATGCTAAAGATGTTTTACCAGTACCACTAATACCTTCTAGAATGATAA
>CAZSXH010000111.1:0-2671 GCA_964611015.1 uncultured Muribaculaceae bacterium | reverse complement strand
TAAAGAAAATGGTTATGAAGATAAATATTATTTTATGCACGAATATGAAAAAGATGGAAAATTATATCAAAGAGAAATTAAGATATATAGAAGAGGGAATAAGATATTTTATAAATATGTGTAAATTGGAGGCATGAAAATGATAAGAGTGACAATTAAACAACTAGAAGATAGGATAAAAACTATAAATAGTTTGACAAATAACAAATATCAATTAAGATTAGGTACTACAACTGGTTGTGGAGTTGATATATCCATAAACGGAGAGTGGCAAGCAGAAAAAGTTAATGGATTTAGTAAAGATAATTCCATTAAAAATTTTACTAATAAAGATGCTATGGCTTTTTTAAATAAAATGTTTGGGAATGAAATAAGAGAAATTATAAAAAAGGAGATAGGGAATAATAATGTGTAGTGATTTAGATTTTATTAAAGATTTCTCTAAAATAAAGATTGCCCCTATTTGTAAAAAGTTAAATATAGATAAATCCAATCTTTGGGCTGGTAAAGTATCTAGTGAAAAAGTAAAACTTGTAAAAGAAGAAATTCTAAAGGAATTAAAAAAATTAGAAGAAAAAAAGCAGTTATCTTAAATAATTAACTGCTTCTATTAGTTCTTCTATATCTTTATGTGTATAAACTTTATCTGTAATATCTGTACTAGCATGTCCCATAATTCTTTTAATACACAATTTATTAGCAGGTGTTCTATCCATACGAGTAGCGAAAGTATGTCTTGTATCATGTGGTTTATGTTCTTTTGAAAATTCTAATTGTTCCATCATAATATCCCATTTTTCTCTTCTATAATTAGAGTATTTCATTTGTGTTCCTAGTGAATTAACAATTAAGTATTCACAATCAACTTCTACTGCTTTATCATAGTATTTTTGAATAAGTGGTATGATTCTTTTATGTAATGGTATTACTCTATCTATACCTGCTTCTGTTTTCATTCCACCAACCATATATTCTTTATCAATATGAACATTTTCAATCTTAATATCTAATAATTCGCTTATTCTTAAACCAGTATAAATAAGTATTAGAATAGTATCAATAAATTCCATTCTATCGACATTTTCCCATAACTTGTCTATTTCTACTTCCTCAAATGGTATTCGCACTAATTTGGTAGTTTTTTTGCCTATATCGATGTATTCTGAATATTTTTTTACATTCATATCATTTTTAATCGCATAATCGTACATTTGATGCCACATAATTTTAAATGCCTTTTTTGCACTCCATTTATCTCCCATGCCATCTACTATTGCCTGTAAGTGATTTATTCTGACATCAACAAATGCCATATCTTTTATATCTTGACAGTAATTCCAACACATATTATAAACTTGATGTGTTTTGTGTGATATTTTAGGATATTTTTCTTCTTTCCATTTTTCATGAAGCCCCTCAACTGTTATCTTTTTAGCATCAATATCATAAGGGTTTTCATTAAACAATGCTAATTCTTGTAATGCTTGGGTTCTAGTTTCAAAATAACCTACTATTTGTCTAATTTGTTTACCATTTTCATCCCATCCAATAGTTTTTCTTACCATGTATGGTTTTCTTCTGCTTCCTGATAATTTTTCAATAGAACCATATTTGTTAGGTAGTTTCATGATGAATCACCACCTAAACATAAATCATAATATTTCATATATCAAAATCCTCCTATTTTATTGTGTTTTTCTTATGTTTTTGATATAATGAAATAGAAAAATCCATAACATTATATCTTATATTTTGTTTTTTAGTTTTGAGCGACTAAAAGTGATTTTTCATTTTGACTTACTGTTCGAGCAGTAGGTCTTTTTTTATTTCAATTTTCTTCTAACTTCAATGGCAACACCTATTATTTTTACTGGTTTTGTCATTATTTCATATTCATTGAAGTAGTAAGGTTCATATTCATTATTTAATGGTTTTAAAATAATGCTTTTTTCTTGTTTAACAACTCTTTTAAAAGTAGCATCATCACCATTAACCATAACTATACAATCATCTCCTGAATTACAATCAGGTTGTTGTCTAATTATAATTATATCTCCAGTTTTATAATCAGGAAACATACTATCACCATCTACTTTTAATGCAAAATAATTTTCACCACCATTTAGCATAGATGCAGGAATTTCTTCATATCCTAATATTTCTTCTATTGCTTCAATTGGAACACCTGCAGGAACTTTGCCAAGTAGTGGTATTTTTATTGTTTTAGTAGTTGTTTCAATATATCTAGCATTGTCAATTTTGATATCAGATAAATCTTCTAAATTGTCAGGTAGCCAATCTCTATCCATATCAACATCATAACCCATTAGCCAACCCTCGCTAACATCCAAAGCAATTGCCAATTTGTGCAATTTATCTTGTTTTGCTTTATATTTACCTGATAGGTAATTACTGATTAATGCTTTGTCAATACCAGATTTATTACATAAATCTACTTGTTTCATATTTCTATAAGTCATTGCTTTTTTCAATCTTACAGAAAAATCTTCAACAATCACTAACAATCACCTCTCTTTATTAATTATACACATTATATTAAGAAAAATCAACAAAAGTTGATATAAAATGTAAAAAGTTTAGAAAAGTCAAAAAATATATTGACATTTTTTACCAAAAACTTTATACTTGATTTAGTTGAGTAAACTCAACA
>CAZSXH010000110.1:0-2685 GCA_964611015.1 uncultured Muribaculaceae bacterium | reverse complement strand
CTTTTATTTTCTTCTCATCTTTTCTATTATCAAGACCAAATATTTTAATTTCACCAGTATAATTCTTAATTATATCTAATATTGCTTTAATTGTCGTAGTTTTTCCTGCTCCATTCCGTCCTAGTTAGTTAGTATTCACACACTTATAGGAGTGTGAATATATGAATAAATGTAAGTATTTAAGACAAAGGCAAAAGGATTATAAATGGTATGGTTTTTGTACTAAAAAGGGAGAAATAGTACCTTTATTTTGTAAAGGTTGTGATGATATGGAGTTCAAAGAAAAAAAGACGCTCAAATCACGCACAAATAAGCAAGCTAAGAAAGAAAAAGAAAGATTTAGTATAATCTATCCTGATTTAACTAAATGCTGTGTATGTGGGTTAAAAACGGGTGATTTTGATAAAAGAATAAATATGTACACGCAAGTTGAAAAAAATGAGGTATTTAGTGGAGCTTATAGAGGTATATCTATAGAAGATGGAATGGTTGCCCCTATGTGTATCTTTTGCCATAAATTATTCCATAAAGATATTATTATGAATCTTAAATATAAAGTTAAATTTCAAAAAGAATATATGAAAACTCATTCTTTAGATCAATTTATAAATAGGTATGGACAAAACTTTATATATAAATTAGAGCAAAAAAAAAGAGGTAAGGACACATAGATCCTTACCCTTTTCATTTATTTCATTTCTATTATTTAACTCTAATTTTAGTCCCAGCATATATAAGATTAGCATTTTTAATATTATTCCAACTACATAATTGAGCTATAGTAGTTCCATACATCTTAGCAATCTTAGAAAGAGTATCACCGCTTTTTATAGTGTAATACTGAGCACTTGATTGACTAGATGTTTTATTAACTCCTAATTTTTCATTTACTCTATTTTGTACTTGTTCATAATTATATCCAGCATTAGTAAGTCTTTCTTTTCTTGTTGGCTTACTATCAGCATTTCCCCATTTACCGGCTATAACTTCATCAGCTAACTCATCAATAGACTTAGTTGTTGGAGCTGGAGTTTGTGGTTGAGGTTGAACATTACCACTAGCACTAAAACCATTTAATCCGTTAGACTTCATAATAGCTGGAAAATCTTTATAAGCGTAATTTTGGTCTACTGTATAACCAGCTACTTTATTACTTCTTATACGATTAGTTTCTCCTCCAAATTGCCATAATCCAGCCTCAGGGCTATTAGGTTTAGCTGTACTCCAATTAGCTAACCATTTATCATAACGAGTAAGCTCAGCTGTATTGATATAATTATTAAACCAATTACTATTAGCATATATACCTACATAATAACCTTTAGCTTCTAAATATTCACAAAAACCTTTAATAGCTTGTGTGACAGCTGTTTTACCAGCTTTAGCTTGCCAATGGCTATCCTCAACATCAATATAGATAGGATATTCAAATTGTTTTCCTTTCAAACAATTATTATACATATATTCAGCTTCCGCTTTTCCTTTATCATAAGAAGTAGCACAGCTAAACCAATATGCACCCACAGGAATTCCTAAGGATTTACATTGATTATAGAAAGTTTCAAACTGACTATCTTTATTTTTTGATACGCCAGTTCCATATCCGGTAAAACCAGCTCTCAAAATTGCAAATCCTACTCCCTCACTTTTTGCTTTAGATAAATTAATCCCTTTTTGATATGTACTAATATCAATTCCAAAAATTTTTTCCATAAAACTATTCCTCTTTTCTTATAATTTTTTCTAAGTTATGTACAATGTCGTAAGTACCTCCAGCAATCAAACCACTAATAGCTATTGCTGTTGAAAAATCCTTAGTTATGATCCATTCAATACCAGCAACCACAACACCAATTAAGATGTTTTGAATAGGTATTAAACGATTGCTAAACCAAGTATTTCTTTTAGATACCACACCACATAAAAAAGTCACTATAATAGTGACTAATGTGATGATAGATTCTAGTGTCATATCTTTCACCTACTTTCTATGTATTTCTTCTAAACTATCAATTCTATGATGAGCTGATTTAGTGGATTGTTCCACGGCTGACATTCTTTCTCCTAAAGATTGAACAGCTTTTGATATATCTTTATTATCTAATCTTATCTCATCAACATTTTTGCTTATAATATCTAGCTTGGTATCAATCTTTGTTGTTGTAGCTACTTCTTCTTTTGTTTCTTGTTTTGTGTTCTTTTTGCTATTCATATAAAAAGTAGCATACCCAATCATTCCACCAATAATAGTAAACACTAAGCCAATAGAAATATTATCCATTTTTATTCTCCTCCTTTTTCATCAGGTGTTTTAGGGAACTTTACATCATAAGGGAATCCTTTTTGCTTAGTAATATCTCTTAATTCCTGACGATACTCAGCCCAATCACCATTTAATACTTCTTTTAAATCATCAAAGAACTCTTTAATAGAAGATAATAGTGTGGCTGTTGTGACTTCACTAGGTAATTTTAAACCTAGTCTATCAAGTAATAAGAACTTATCACTTTCAGCTAATAGCTCATTTCTTTTTTCTCTCACTTTACTAGCCTCAGCTTGGTAATCCATTTCTTTAGCTAGTGCTAAATAATCTTCATAATTATCACTTATATAGCTCTCTAAATCTTCTCTATAGATGGTTTTATAATTGTAAACGGAATACTCATACATAGTTGTATCTTCTTC
>CAZSXH010000109.1:0-2715 GCA_964611015.1 uncultured Muribaculaceae bacterium | reverse complement strand
ATTTTAATTTGGCAGTTTTAAGTGATGCCTCACTACTTGCAGTCACATCTAGTAACACATGTCGAAACCATGAACTACCCCATGTGCCCATTATTATAGCATAATTTCCTTATTTAGTCCATTATCAGCAAACATTTGCTTGAGACTCTCCGTTTAAAGAATAATCTGCAAAATCATTTCTTAAATATAATGGATATGCTGCTGCTCCAATCATGGCAGCATTATCTGTACAATACATAAAATCAGGTATATTTAATTTAGCATTATTTTTATCTGCCACTTTTTGAATTTCATTTCTTAAATATTTATTGGCAGATACTCCTCCCGCAACAATAAGATTTTTAATTCCAGTATTTCTTAAAGCTAAATCAGTTTTTCTAGCAAGTTCATCTATAGCAACATATTGAAAACTTGCTGCAAGGTCTTCGTATCTTATAGCATTACCCCTTTGAGTTTCATTATGAACCATATTGATAATACGACTTTTTAAACCACTATAACTAAAATTATAAGAATCATCCATTACAGGCTTTGGTAAATCATAAGTAACTATTCCTTCTAAAGCTTTTTTCTCAATTCCAGGTCCTCCTGGATAAGGGATTCCTAGTATTCTTGCAACTTTATCATACGCTTCCCCAATAGCATCGTCTAAAGTGGCTCCGAGCAATTTAAACTCGTAATCATTTTCCATAATCACTAGTTCAGTATGACCACCACTAACAACTAAAGCAAGTAGTGGAAATTCTAAAGTATTATTTATAGCATTAGCATATATATGACCAATTAAGTGATTTACCTTTATCAAAGGTTTCTTATAAACATAACTTAATACTTTAGCAAATTCTATGCCAACAAGTAGAGAACCAAGTAGTCCTGGTTTATAGGTAACAGCAATTGCATCAACATCATTTACGCTCATATTAGCTTTGTTTAAAGTTTCTTCTAATACCATTGTTATATTTTCAGTATGCATACGAGATGCTATTTCAGGTACTACACCCCCAAAATTAGCATGAGTATGCATCTGTGTTAAAACAGTAATTGCAACTACATCTCTACCGTTTTTTACAATTGCGATACTTGTCTCATCACAAGATGTTTCAATAGCAAGTATATATACATCTTTCATTTAAATTCCCCACTTCATTATATAGGCATCTGCATCTTGATAGTAATCTTTTCTTGATCCCACTACTTTAAAACCAAATTTTTGATATAAACCTATTGCTGCAGTATTATTATCTGCTACTTCTAAAGTAATAGTTTTATTTTTAGCATGTTCAATTAAATAATCCATCAATCCTGATCCAATTGCTTTATTTCGATACTTATTATCAACGAAAATGCTTAAGATGTCAATGTTATCACCAAAATCTAAGGCATACAAATAACCATTGATACCATTTGCGCCTTCACTTACTAAAACGATTGCCAAATTACTATCAATTTCGGTATCTATATGAAAATTTTTAGAGAACCCAGAATGTAATTGCTCTCCTAAAACATTTATAGCTTCAACATCTTGTTTATTTGCTTTCCTTATCAATTTCTACACCAATTTTCTTTATATAAATAGGGTTTGCACTATGTGGATTAATGCTATCAACATTTTTCATATATGCATAAATCTTCTCAGCATCTACTTTATAATTTAATTCAAAATCCACTAAATCTACTAAATCATCTTTAGCAATATACTTATATTCTTCTATTTCATTATAATTATCATCAAAAAGACCGACATAGTAACCGTTGTTATCATCTATTGCGACCTTCTTTGAATTATTACTAATTGCCATTACTTTTAAAGCAGTAATAGTTTTAATAGGTATATTTAAAGTGTAAGCAAGAGTTTTAGCAATAGTTACCCCAAGTCGAACTCCAGTAAATGATCCTGGTCCATTAACAACTATAATCTCATCTATCTTTTTGCTATCAATTACTTCAATAATTGCTGACATCATAAATTCGCTATTATTTTTTTTGTTAATAACTTCTTTTTTATCAACAATTTTTCCATTTTCTAGCAAAATAACAATTATATCATTTAGATGAGTGTCTATAAATAACGAATTCATTATAATACAGCATCACAAAGTTCAACATACTTATCCCCGTAAGGAGTAAATACTAATACTCTTGTGTCCTCATCTATTACTTTAAATTTTATCTCTAAACGTTCTTTTGGTAAGTCTTTACTAATAATGTCCGCCCATTCGATAATGGTAACTCCACCTTTTTTATAGTAGTCTTTAACCCCAATAGACTCATCTGCTTCTTCAATACGATATACATCCATATGATAAAGAGGTAATTCTCCACTATCATATTCTTTTATAATATTAAAAGTTGGACTAGTAATAGTTTCATCTATTTCCATTGCTTTAGCAAAGCCTTTAGTAAATACAGTCTTTCCACATCCTAGTTCTCCGATTAAACAAATAACCATATTAGGAAACTTTTCGCTTTCTAAATTTTGAGCAATAGTTAAAGTATCTTCTAATGATCTTGAAATATATTTGTAATCCATCCTTTATCACCTAATATTATTATAAAAAAAAAAGAATGCTAAAACAATAAATAGCATTTAACTTGACATATTGTTGCCAAAATATATATTAAGTATTTCATTGCAAAAAAAAATTGGCGACTTCTTATCTTAGCGTTTCCACTATTTTCAGCGTTTTAGGTCTTAACTTTTCTGTTCGGGATGGG
>CAZSXH010000108.1:0-2719 GCA_964611015.1 uncultured Muribaculaceae bacterium | reverse complement strand
TTAAACTTGTTATATTAACTTTTATTAAAGACCAGTTTTTAAGAGCGTCTGGTACTAAACCTTTTTGAATACGATAAGCAAGTCCTTCTACAATGGCTGTCTTACCAATCCCAGGCTTTCCCACTAGCAAAGCACTTTTTTCTGGTGTTAAAAGTGTTAAAATAACTTGTTTTATTTCTTCATCTCTAGCAATCGCTGGATCAGTTACATATTCTTTAGTTGTTAAATCTATTCCGTATCTTTCTAACATGCTGATTTTGTCTTCATTCATGTAAATCACATCCTATCCAATTATATCATAACGGCCTTAATATTAAAATATTATGCCCCAATTTTATCTTTTAAAAACTCTTTTAAAGCAAGATTACCTTTTTCATTTAAATGTTTTCGATCAGACATTAAATAATCACTATTTTTAGCTATTTCTTGATAAAAATCTAAAATAGTTACATTCTTTAAATCTTTAAAACTATTTTCTTGCTTAGCATCTAAAACTAAGATATAGACTTTTTTATCTTTGCATATATTTATTAATTCAATATATTTTTCTTTACTAATAAAAGCATCGCTATCTAAAACAAATATTATGTTATTTGTAAGTAAGTTATCTTGAATATCTTTTTCTAATCTTTCTTTCAATGTTTTATAATTAAAATCTTTTTCAATAACAAATCTATCCATACTATAGCTATCTTGAATTTTATCAATAACATTTAGTAAAGCACCATTTCCATAAAAGCTAATTTTATTTTTATATTCTGTATCATAATTATTAATTATCTCTTCTTTTTTTAATTTATAATCTTCTAAATAGTAATTATAAATCGCTTCATAAATTGCTTTCACATAAGCTTTTTTACCCGTTTCTGTTAAATGAATACCATCGATAAAGTAATCGCTATGTCCATAAGATATTGTTGCCCAATCGATAATATGTAAGTTATCATGATTTTTCGCAAAGTCTTCAAGCTTCTTGTTAACATGAACATCGCTATCATTTGTAACATTTAGCCAAAATACTTCGTGGCCTTTGCAAGTTTTCATTATCTTTTCCTTACAAACTTCTGGGCAGTCACCATTAGCTCCAACATTGATAATTATTGGATTACCTAGCTTTTTATTTTCTTTAAGATCTAATAATATGTCATTAATAACCCAAGCTGTTCTTGATTTTTGTGCATCTATATAACTATTTGGAAAAGCATCATATAGTGAAGTAGTAGCTCCAAGCATTACTGAGTCCCCTACTCCTACAATTGGCAAATTAGTAACAACTTCTTTAAGCTTACTTTCATCTTGCTCTAAATCTTTTAAAAGCTTTTCTAATTTTGCATTTTCTTCTTCAAATTTAAGATCATATTCTTCTTGTCTTTGTTGCATAACCATTTCATTTCTGCTTAATTGTTCTTCTAAATCTTTTAAATCTTTAGAATAATCTTTGGAACTCAAATATTTAAAGCAGCCATAAGCTGTAAGTAAAATTACTATAGCACGAAGAATCCACTTAAATATTTTGTATTTATCATCTTTGGCAAGTATGAAATGTAGAACATAAGAAAGAAATATAGTTATAACAATTACAAATATTAATTTAATATAAAAATTAAATGTTGTTAGTTCCATAAGAAAGATAACAGGGTATTGAATTAAATATACTTCATAAGTAACACTTGAAAAAGATTTAACAACATTAGTTAACCTGTCCATACTTTTATCAAAAATTGTAATAGCGTAGCTTATTAATCTACAGGCAATTATAGATGAAGCAATCATAGAAAGCTCAAAAGCCCAAGAGTTTGCATCAACAAGTATAGTTAATAAAAACAAAATAACTAAATAAATATAAAAGACTGCTTTACTATATGTTTCTCTTTTTAACTTATCAAATATTCTAGTACCATAATATTCATGAAAGAAACCTAAAAACATTCCTAGAAACAATGAAAACGATCTAGCAAATGTACTATAATAAGACACCATTAAATTGCCGTTTAGGCTTGTAAAGCAAAAATAAGTTAAAGATACAAGAGTTATAATAAAAGTGATAATACAAGGAACTATTTTGTGAAATTTTTCACCTAATTTTTTTAAACCAATAAAGATAAAAGGAAACACTATCTCAAATTGTAGAAGAATTGCCATATACCATAAATGCATAAACGGAGAATCAATATGACGTGCAAAATAATCCAAATTAGCATTTAATTGCCAAAAGTTATTATAACCCAAAAGAATAGAATTAACCTCAGGCTTTAAACTAATCCATCCAGCATTACTTAACAAAAGAACAAGTGGAACTGTAATAAAAACTACTATAATTAATGGTAAGTATATTTTTTTAAGTCTGTCTAAGTAATAATCTTTTAAAGACACTTTTTCTTTTTTAAAGAAAGAAAAGCAAGATAAATAACCGCTTAGCACAAAAAAAGAACATACAGCTAAAAATCCACCTTTTAAGACGTTTAGATGATATAAGAAAACAAGTAAACAAAAAAATACACGAATTATATCTAAATACTTATAATATATTTTCTCCTTTTTCTTTTTTTTCATCATTTTCACTACCCTATACTATAGTTTGAGTATATATTATTTTCATAAAGAAGTCAATTTTGAGCACAAAAAAAATCTAGATTTCTCTAGATTTAATTTTCAATGGCGCCCGATGTAGGACTCGAACCTACGACCTAACGGTTAACAGCCGTGCGCTCTACCGACT
>CAZSXH010000107.1:0-2958 GCA_964611015.1 uncultured Muribaculaceae bacterium | reverse complement strand
CCAACTTTTCTTAAAACTTTATAACCTTGCATTGTTTTATATTTACACATTGTGTCTTTCAAAAACTTAGCAACTAAATGATGAAGTCCAGGATGACCATTTGCAGTAGCAGGTCCATCATAGAAAACAAAGTAAGGAGCATTACATCTATTATCAATAGACTTATTTAAAATATCATCATTCATCCATTTTTCTAGTATTTTACCTTCAACAACATCAACAGGTTCTTTACTTAAACTTTTAAATCTTTCCATAATTCTCTTCCTTTCCAAAAATAAAAAGAATGATACCCAAGGAGTGCATAAGCACGGTACCATCCTTTATTTTACTTAATTTCTTTAACGCAGATCTACGAAGTAACTTACTATTTTGGGTTACTCAACTCCTGAGTGATACTCATATTACTTTTATTATCCTTCTTTCACCAAATGAAGAACTCTCTTAAATATCCCTAATATGAACGTGTCTCAATCATAATTTTTGACATGTTTCCATTATAATACATTAAATTTTTAAAATCAATAGTTTATTCCGTTCTAAGTGCTATTACTGGATCTTTTTTGCTTGCTATATGAGCTGGAATAAATCCTCCGATTAGAGTAAGAGTCATACTTACAAGGATTAATATAATAGCATGAATTGGATTTAAAGCTGCAACATTTTCTAATTCTGATAAATTATATATTATTTGATTTACTGGTATAGTTAAAAGCAGTGCAATTCCAATACCAATAAATCCTGATGTAAGACCTATAATAAATGTTTCTGCATTAAATACTCTTGATATATCTTTCTTACGCGCTCCTAAAGCTCTTAATATACCAATTTCTTTTGTTCTTTCTAATACACTGATATAGGTAATAATTCCTATCATAATTGATGAAACAATTAGAGAAATTGATGAGAATGCTATTAAGACAATTGTTATAGCACTCATAATAGAACCACTCATAGATGAAATCATTTCTGCTTGATCAATATAAAGAATTTTATCTTCTTCTAATTTACCTTCATTATATTTATCTAAGTATTCAAGTAAATCATCTTTAGAATCAAAATCTTTTGGATAAACATAGATTGCCATTGGAGTAGTATCTTTACCTAAATAAGCAAGCATTGTTTCTTTATCCATGGTTACAGAATCTACAAATGGCATACCAGTCATTACATTATAATCAGCTTTTTCTTGAGCCTTGGCAATTGCAGAATTACTATTTTCTTCTAATATATAATCCATTAATTCTTTAGTATAACCAATATTAGAACTTTGAACAAATGTTGGAAAGTCTTTACCTGCTCTAATTATACCAACAACTTTTAGTTCTAAAGACTTATCATATACTTTATCAAAATCCATATTCATAGCATACATGCCATTAACACTTTTATATAAATCTTTATTTAAAGCAAGTCTTATGGTTTTATTTAAAATATCTTCAAATTTAACATTTTCTTCACCATCAAATCCTAAAGATTTTAAAATAGTATCAGTTACATTATTGTAGGCATCAACTACTAAGATAATTTCATTTTTATCCTCAGGAAGTCTTCCTGCTAAAACATCATAATATGCTTCTAGTACTTGATTTGGTTTATCTTTGTCAAAAGATGCTGGGATAACTGATGCTCCAAAATTATTAGTATCAATTAGTTCTACTTTACCATCTTTTTTTTGTAAGAAATTTAGGGCAGTTACGTAATAATATGCATATCCGTAAGCATAATCCTTATTTGTAGCTTCAATATATTCCATAAATTCTTTTGTTATGTTATTTTGTCTTGTTAGTATTTCTTCTTCACTTTTACTTGGAATAACATAATCAATATCTGGTTGCTTTTCTTTATTTTCTCCGGTTAATTCTGCCATTGTTTCTTCATTCATGTTTATAGATTGTTCAGAAATTACTATTGGCATTGCTGACATAATCCCTTTTTCATATGTCTTAACTTTTTCATTAAAGCCATTAGATAAAGATAAAATCAAAGCTATACCAATAATACCAATAGAAGAAGCAAAAGCAGTTAGTAAAGTTCTTCCCTTTTTTGTCATTATATTATTAAGTGATAAAAACAAAGCTTCTTTAAAACTCATTTTTGTCTTCTTTATAGTATAATTATTTTCTTCTTTATCTTGCTTATTTAAAGGATTAGAATCATCTAATAACTTTCCATCCTTCATACTAATAATTCTAGTTGCATAATCATGAGCTAAATCCTCATTATGAGTTACCATAATTACTAGTTTTTCTTTAGCAACTTCTTTGATAAGTTCCATTATTTGAGTACTTGTATTAGAATCTAGTGCTCCAGTTGGTTCATCTGCTAAAATAATATCGGGATCATTTACTAAACTTCTAGCGATAGCAACTCTTTGCATTTGACCACCAGAAAGTTCATTTGGCTTTTTATGAGCATGGTCTTTAAGACCAACTTTTGTTAAAGCTTCCATTGCTTTTTTTCTTCTAATGCTCTTTTTAACATTTGATAGTTTTAAAGACATTTCTACATTAGCAAGAATGGAAATATGACCAATCAAATTGTAGCTTTGAAAAATAAAACCTACACTGTTATTACGATATGCATCCCATTCGCGACTCTTAAATTCTTTAGTTGATTTACCATTAATAATTAAATCTCCTGAATCATAACGATCTAATCCACCTAAAATATTTAAAAGTGTAGTCTTACCAGAACCAGAAGGTCCAAGTACTGCTACAAATTCTTCTTTTCTAAATTTAATAGAAACATTATCCAAAGCTTTTTGGGTAAATGTTCCAGTAGTATAACTCTTCTTTATATTTTTTAATTGTAACATTTTAATCTTTCCCTTCCAAACTATTATACAATAAATTATATTTATTAAAAAGAAAAAATGCTTGATTTTTTCAAGCATTTACAATGTATCTATTGGTTTATTATATTTTTCAATCATTGGTAAATAAATATTTTGTAAGTTTC
>CAZSXH010000106.1:0-2968 GCA_964611015.1 uncultured Muribaculaceae bacterium | reverse complement strand
TTCCTCATGAATATTTGATAACTATAATGAGAAGAATGATGTATCGTATTAGTGCAATAATTGCAAGTAAAAATCACTCTAATGTATTAATTAATGGTGAATCAATTGGACAAGTTGCTAGTCAAACATTAACTAGTATGAGAGCAATCAATGAAGTAATAAAGTTGCCAGTAATAAGGCCAGTTGCTTGTTTTGATAAATTAGAAATAATTGATATTTCTAAAAAAATAGGAACTTATGATATTTCAACACTTCCTTTTGAAGATTGTTGTACAATATTTGTTCCAGATCATCCCGTAATTAATCCAAAACCGGAATTGTGTGAAGAGTATGAAAAGTTAATACCTTACGAAGAGATGATTTATAAAGCAATTAAAGAACATGAAACAATAAGAATTGGATTAAAAGAAGAAAATAAGTATAGTGATATTTTATAATGTAAAATTAGAGAATAAACCTATCGAACATATCTTATTTTTGATATAATGAAAAAAAGGTGATTAAGAATGAAAAAACTTAAAATGCTAATACCTATTGTATGTAGTTTATTATTTATATGCATGATTGATGCAAAAGCAAGTGCAAAATATTTATGGCCAATAGGAAGTACAAGTCCAACAAGTGGCAATATTTATGATGGTACTTCAATTGAAGCTGGAGTGAATTGTGAATATGGATGTTATGATGGACATAAAGGTACTGATGTTAAGGCTAGTTATGGTACTAATGTAATTGCAGCAGAAAGTGGAGTTGTTGTAAAAGTAGTAAATAATTGTACATCTGGTGATTCTAGTTGTGGTAATACATGGGGAAATCATGTAAAAATTAAACATGAGGATGGAAACTATACTTTATATGCCCATTTATCAAGTGTATCAGTTAGCAACAACCAAAGTGTAAGCAGAGGGGAGTTAATCGGAAAAAGTGGTAATACTGGTAACGTTTCTCCAATGCCAACGACTAGTACTTCTCAAGCAGGTTCTCATTTACATTTTGAGGTTTATAGTGGTTGCGAAAGTGTTTCTTGTCGTGTTAATCCTGAAGCTGGATATATAGATGTAAGTAATATAAGACCACAAAGTACTTCTAGTGGAACAAAAGCCCCAATAATTGATCCAGATGCTAATGTAAATACATGGACAATAGGTCTTGAAGATAATTTTTGTATGAAAACATCAGCTATATGGCAAATTGCAGGATATGTTTTATATGCATTAAAGATATTTATACCAGCTATTATAATTATCTTAGGAGTTATAGATTTTTCTAAAGCTTCTATAATGAATGATGATAAAGCTTTAACAAAAGCAGCATTTACGATAATTCAAAGAGCTATCTTTGGGGTAGTAATATTCTTTATTCCAACTGTAGTATCATTAATAATCGAACTGATATCTGAAGCAGCAGGAGTAATGGATCGTATTGAAGGTTGTGAAACTTGTTTACTTAGATCAACAAGTGATGATTGCGAGGCACAAGTATCTACTGCGTTTTGTTTGCGTAATCCAAACGATGAGAAATGTAAAAATTAAAAACAAACTGTAGAAAATATTAGAAATAGTAAGTAATAAATCATAAATTATTAGCCATAATATAAATGGTGATATAATGACTAAAATGCAAGATTACTATTATAAAGGATATGATATAACTAATAAAAATAGATTAGAAAAGTTAGTTATGGAATATGCTAATCCTTATGGATATAATTTAGAAAGTAATGAAAGAAGAGTAGTAAGCACAGAATATGATGCTACTCATACAAATCAAAATATTGTAAAAAATAGGGAATATTTGGGAAAAAGATAGCCAAATGTTCTTTTTTTTTGTATAATAAAAATGAGGTGGAAAAATGAAAATATTATCTGTAAATGCTGGTAGTTCATCTTTAAAATTTACATTGATGGAAATGCCAGAAAAAAAAGTTTTAGCAAGTGGCTTATTTGAAAAAATTGGTCTTTCTGATAGTCGTTATACTATTAAATACAATGGTGAAAAGACGGTAAAAGAAGTTGAAATGAAAGATCATTCAATTGCTGTTAGCAAATTAATGGAAGAATTAGTTAACATGGGAATAATTAGTTCTTTAGAAGAAATTGAAGGAGTTGGACATCGTATTGTTCATGGTGGTCAAGAATTTACTGAATCTGTTATCTTAAATGATGAAGTATTAGATAGAATTAGTAAATATAATGAACTTGCTCCTCTTCATAATCCTGCAAATATTATGGGAGTTAAAGCATTTATGAAGTCTTTACCTAATGCTTTACAAGTTGGAGTATTTGATACTGCTTTTCATACAACTATGAAACCAACTGAATATTTATATCCAGTTCCTTATGAATGGTATGAAAACTATGGAGTACGTAAATATGGATTCCATGGAACTTCACATCGTTTTATTGATAAAACAATTCGTGAATATCTAAAAAATGATAATTTAAAAGTTATTTCTTGTCATATTGGAAATGGCGGATCAGTTACTGCAATTGATTCTGGTAAAGTAGTTGATACTTCAATGGGATTTACACCACTTGCAGGGATTATGATGGGAACTCGTTCTGGAGATATTGATGCATCAATTCTAGAATATATGGCTGGTAAAACTGGAAAAGACTTAAAAGCCTTAACTGTTGATTTAAATAAAAATAGTGGTTTTTTAGGAATTAGTGGAATTAGTAGCGATTCAAGAGATATTGAAGAAGCTGTTGAAAATGGTAATGAAAGAGCAAAATTATCTCAAGAAATTTATGCTCAAAAAATAGCAAATTATATTGCTATGTATAATAATTTACTTGGTGGAGCAGATGTAATAACTTTAACTGCAGGATTAGGTGAAAACAGTAAAAACATGCGTAAAATGATTTTAGATAGAATAGCATCTTTAGGTGTTAAGATTGATTCAGAAAAGAATGATTTCCGTGGAGAATTTAGACTTATAACAACTGACGATTCTAAAATCCCAGTA
>CAZSXH010000105.1:0-2983 GCA_964611015.1 uncultured Muribaculaceae bacterium | reverse complement strand
CCAATGGGTGGATATGGTGGAGCTTTAAAACAGCTTTCAATCGGAGTAGCATCTAGTGCTGGAAAAACTTGGATTCATAGTGCTGGAAGAGAGTTAGATCAAACAAAGCTATGGGATAACTTACCAGAACAAGATTTATTCTTAGAATCAATGGCAGATGCAGCATCAAGTGTTCATAACTATTTAAAAGATAATATTGTTTATATTAATGTAATGTGCAATATGTCAGTTGACTGTGACTGCTGTGCTGTTGCAGAAGATCCTTGTATAAATGATATTGGTATTCTTGCAAGTGTTGATCCAATTGCTATTGATCAAGCTTGTATTGACTTAGTTTATAATTCTGTTGATCCTGGTAAAGACCATTTGATTGAAAGAATAGAATCAAGACATGGAATACATACAATTGAATCTGCAACAGAACTTGGTTTTGGCAGCAGAGAATACGAATTAATAAATATTGATTAAAAGCTAAAAGATAGCTTTTTTTCTTTGACTTATTATCATCTTTATTGTATAGTATATTCATCCTGGTGGTGATGGTATGGATGATGGATTTTTAAAATTAAAAGAAATCGTTAAAAACTATAATCCTGCTGCTGTGCCATTAATTACAAAAGCTTACGAATATGCAAAATTAAAACATTCAAATCAATTTCGCCAAAGTGGAGAACCTTATATTGTTCATCCAGTAGCAGTAGCAACAATTTTAGCAAGAAGAAATGCTGATGCTGATACTTTGTGCGCTTCTCTTTTACATGATACTTTGGAGGATACAAATGCTACAAAAGAAGAACTAACCGAACTTTTTGGACCTGTAGTTACTATGCTTGTAGGTGGTGTTACTAATCTTACTCAAAGTCGCTATAGTAAAAAGGAAACAGATGTTGCTAACTTAAGAAGAATTGTTTTGGGAATGGTTAAAGACATAAGAATTATTTTGATAAAGCTTGCTGATAGATTACATAATATAAGAACTTTACAATATAAAGAACCAGAAAAGCAAAAAGTAAAAGCATTTGAAACAATGGATTTTTATGTTCCAATTGCGGGACTTCTTGGTCTTTATGACTTAAAAGTTGAACTTGAAGATAAGTGTTTAAAGTATTTAAAACCTGAAGACTATAAGAGAATTCACGCTAAAAGAAAAAGTTTAGTAAAAGATTTTGCTCAAGTTAAAGATGAAATAATTGAAACATTAATTTCCAAGTTAAATAGTCATCAAATTCCAGCAGAAATTAAGTTTAGAGTAAAAAACATATATAGCATATACAAAAGTTTAAGAGAAGGAAAAAGCTATAAAGAAATTAATGATTTATTAGTTTTTAGAGTAATTTTAGAACAAATTAATGAGTGCTATCAAGCTATAGAGTATATTCATGAAGCCTATGTTCCTTTACTTGGAGGTATGGAAGATTTAATTGCAAGACCTCATGGTTTATATCAAGCATTTCATTCAACAATTTGGACTCCTTATAATTGTTCAGCTCAAGTTCAAATCCAAACGACTAAAATGGCAAGAACAGCTGATTTAGGAGTAACAGCTTTGTGGTTAAATGCCAATGATACAGATTTATCAGCTATCTATGGATCTTTATTTGATTCAATATTAGAAGTAAATAATGATGCTGATAACAATAGAGATTTTATTGAAATATTAAAAGGTGAAATTTTTTCTAAAAAAATAACAGTATACGATGCATCTGGAGTAAAAAGAGAAATTCCAGCAGGTTCAACAGCATTAGATTTTGCATATTATATTCATACTGAGGTAGGAAATAGTACGATAGCTATTTTAATTAATGGAAAACCAGCGGAATTGGATACAATTTTAGAAGAGGATTCTAAAATTGAAATAATAACAGGAAACGTTAGTGTGGCACTTGAAGAAAGACTGCCAATGGTAAGAACTAGAAGAGCAGCAAAAAAAATAAAAGAATCAATAAAAAAGAAAAGCTAGTATAAATTTACTAGCTTATTTTATCTCCTTGATATATATTTCTTTTTACCATTTCTTTATCAATGCTATTTAAAACTACAAATTTTTTTAAAAGCCAACTCGGAACAATTAATTCTTCTTTTATAGGATCTCCAGTAAGTCTTTCAATTATTATGTTATCATTAAGTAACTCAAGTTGATCACAAATAATATCTGTATATTCATCTAAAGATAATATAGGATATTTTTCTTTTTCATACATTTTTTCTAAAGGTGTATTTTTAGCAATGTATAACATATGAATTTTTATACCATCAATTTTTAAATCGTTTAAATATTTTACTGTATTTAGCATATCTTCCTTTGTTTCGTATGGAAGTCCATTTATTATATGAGCTACAACAAATATATTTCTTTCTTGAAGTAGTTTAACTGCTTTGGTAAAAGCATCAACATCATGACCACGATTAATGAATCTTAAAGTATTATTATTACTGCTTTGAAGTCCAAGTTCAACCATTAAGAAAGTCTTTTTGTTTAAATCTTCTAAATAATCCAACCATTCATCAGATAAAGCATCAGGTCTTGTGGCAATAGCAATACCAACAACTTTGGGGATAACTAGCAATTTATCAACATAACTTTTTATTAAATCTGGTGAATTATAAGTGTTGGTTCCTGATTGAAAGTAGGGTATATATAATCCATCTGGCCATTTCTTTTCCATAATGTTTTTTCCCTTTTCAAACTGATCTAAAATATTTAAATTACTATCACTTATCACAGATACGCTTTTATTTGAACAATATATACATCCACCATTTAATTGATTAGGGCATGTACTATTTATATCTAGAGGCACTTTAAAAACTTTTTGACCAAATTTCTTTTTAAAAAAATAATTTAAAGTATGGTATCTTTTATTATCTAAAGAATATTTAAACATATTAAACCTCCGATCAAAAATATTTTATCATGATAAGAATAAAAAATGAAGCAAGTAACATTATTGTGGTATAATTATCTTGCTTGCTGGAATAGCTC
>CAZSXH010000104.1:0-3063 GCA_964611015.1 uncultured Muribaculaceae bacterium | reverse complement strand
ATGGTTCTGGCATCTGCATTAATTAACTTTAAGTTATTTTATTTTTCTTTTTGTAGTTTTTCTGTTGCCATTACCATTTGTGATGGATATAGTTCTAAACCAATAAAATTAATATTTGGGTATTTTTTAGCCATATTAATGATAAATTCACCACGTCCCATTCCAAGTTCTAAAGAAATAGGATTTTTGTTGCCAAAGAAATCTGACCATTTATTTTTATATTTTGTTGGATTTGCCACAAAGTAAGGACTTTTTTCGATAATCTTATCGGCATTTTTAATTACGTTATATTCCATTTTGCACTTCCTCGTGTTTAATTATATCATGAGATAGGTTTTTAGTAAATGTTTGATAAATAAGGTTTCGATAGATTTTTTTAAAGTATTATGGTATATTAAACTTGATTGGAGAGATATTTATGAATATACTTGATAGATTTTTAAAATACGTAAAAATTGATTCATCATCTATATCTTATAGTGATAAAATTCCTAGTACAGATGAGCAAAGAAATATGGCAAAAGTATTAGTACAAGACTTAAAAGATTTAGGGTTGGATGTTTATTATGATGAAGAACATTGTTATGTTTATGGACTTTTAAAAGGAAATGTAAATGCTCCCGGAATTGGCTTTATTACACATATGGATACATCTGAAGATGCTCCTGGTAAAGGCGTTAATCCTCAAATTATAAATGATTATGATGGTAGTTCTATAAATTTAAAAAATGGGGTTGTTTTAAGTAAAGATACTTCTCCAGACTTACAAAAAATGATATCTAAAACATTGATAACAAGTGATGGTACTACATTGCTTGGAGCCGATGATAAAGCGGGTATTGCAGAAGTTATGAATATGTTAGAATACTTTGCAACAAATAATGATGCTCATGGAGATATTGCAGTATGTTTTACTCCTGATGAAGAACTTGGGAAAGACACTGAATTTTTTGATTTAGCCAAATTTCCTGTTAAATATGCATACACAGTAGATGGTACTAAAGTTGGAGAGATTACATATGATAACTTTAATGCGGCTTCTATAGAAATTGTCATAAAAGGAAATATCACTCATCTAGGATGGGCAAAAGGTATTTTAGTAAATTCTTTAATCATTGCTCATAAACTTTTTAGTTTAATACCAAATGAAAGACCTGAAAATACTGAAGGTTATGAAGGTTACTATCATTTATTAGATATAGCTGGTAATGAGACTTTAACAACAATGAATTTTATTATAAGAGATTTTGATAAACAAGGTTTTGAAAAACGTAAGAAAGTGTTTATAGAAGCAGTTCAAAAATTAAATGCTGAATATGATAATAGAATAAGTATGACTATTAATGATTCTTATTTTAATATGCGTGAAGTTATCGATGAAAACTGGCATTTGGTTGAAAAAGCAAAAGAAGCAATGAGAAAATTAGGGGTAAAACCAATTTCTGAACCAATTAGAGGTGGAACTACTGGTGCAAGATTAAGTTTTAAAGGTCTTCCTTGTCCAAACTTAGGTACTGGTGGATATAACTTTCATAGTTGTACAGAATTTGTTGCTTTAGAAGACATGCAAAAAGCAAGTGAAATATTAATTCAAATAGTAAAAGAATATTCATTAAGCAAGGATGAAATTAGATTAGAGAAGAAAAATCCAAAAATGTAGTAAAAAGGTAGGTGATTTATATGTTCGTAGATGAACTTAGCATCAAATTAATTGCGGGTTCTGGTGGAGATGGTTGTACATCTTTTCGCAGAGAAAAATATGTACCCATGGGTGGACCTGATGGTGGAAATGGTGGCCATGGCGCTAACATCATTTTTAAAGTTGATCGCAGTTTAAAAACCTTAATTGATTTAAGTTATATGAAAATTATTAAAGCTGATAAAGGTGAAAACGGTAAAGGTTCTAATAAATATGGTAAAAATGCTGAAGATGTAATTATAAAGGTGCCAGAAGGAACAACTGTTTATGACAAATTAACTAATGAAGTAATAGTTGATTTAATTGAAGATGGCGAAGAGTTTATCGTTGCTCGCGGAGGTCGTGGTGGTAAAGGAAATAAATCATTTGCTACTCATGATGTTCCCGCACCAAAGTTTAGCGAAAAAGGTGAACCTGGCGAAGAAAAAGAAATTCGTTTAGAGCTAAAAGTACTTGCAGATGTAGGTCTTGTTGGTATGCCAAGTGTAGGGAAGTCAACTTTGCTTTCAGTTATTTCCGCATCTAAACCTAAAATCGCAGCATATCATTTTACAACTTTATCACCAAATCTTGGTGTTGTAAAATTAAAAGATAGTAGAAGTTTTGTTATGGCAGACTTACCTGGTTTGATTGAAGGCGCTCATACTGGAGTTGGACTTGGAATTGAGTTTTTACGTCATGCCATGCGTACTAAGATTATTGCTCATATCGTTGACATGGGAGCAAGCGAAGGAAGAAATCCAATAGATGATTACAAAATAATTAGAGATGAAATAGAAAAATATAATGATATCTTAAAAAACAAAAAAGAAATCGTCATTGCAAGTAAAATGGATATTCCGGGAGCTATAGAAAATTTAAATGAATTCAAAGGTGCATATCCTAATTTAGAAGTAATACCTATAAGTTGTTATGAAAATACTGGAATTGAAGAACTTATTTCTAAACTAGCAGATACCTTAGAAGAAATACCTAAAGTAGAATTATATAATAAAGAAAGTTTTAAGATTTATAAATTTGAAGATATAAAACCATTTGAAATTACTAAAGATGGTGATGTATGGATTGTATCTGGAAAAGAAGTTGAAACATTATTCTTAATGACTAAATTTAATGAAGATGAAGGTGTTTTAAGATTTGCTCGTAAACTTAAGGGAATGGGTGTAGAAGATGAACTTGAAAGACTCGGAGCAAAACCAGGAGATGAAGTGCAAATCTTAGATTATATGTTTACTTTCAAAGCATAAAGTATCCCCAATTTTAATACCTAAACTAGTATTTTGTGGCATTAGCAAAACACTAGTTTTTTCTTTTTCGTGATCGCAATGAATTATTTTATATAAAGGCATGTTTAAATATTTCAT
>CAZSXH010000103.1:0-3079 GCA_964611015.1 uncultured Muribaculaceae bacterium | reverse complement strand
TCGAGAAGTAGCACAATTTGGTAGTGCACTTGGTTTGGGACCAAGGGGTCGCAGGTTCAAATCCTGTCTTCTCGACCATTTATGAAATTAACTCCATATTTGGAGTTTTTTTGTTTTTAAATAAATTTTCAAAGTTGCGAAAGAAAAATATTTATACTATAATTAGAATAGGTGATAAACATGGCAAAAGAAAAAATAAAAGAAAAGGGAATTTTAGAGAAAAAAGATAGTCCAAAAGATACTCCAACAGTACAAAAAGACAATTTAACAAAGACTTTAATTTTAGCTTTAGTTGGTTTAGTTCTTCTATTAATTCCTGAAACATTAAATAAAATTATTGGAATTGTCGTAGGGGCAGCATTACTTTTAGTAGGACTTGCTGCAATTTATCGATATGTTCAAAATGAAGAAGGAAACTCTTTAAATTTAATAAGTGGCATTCTTTACAGTGTTTTAGGAGTTATCATTATGGTGTATCCTTATTCTGTTTTAAGATTAGTAAGTATTTGTTTAGGAGTATATCTTCTTGTAACAGGACTTATTAAATTAAAATTAGCGATTTCATTAAAAGATACAACAGATAAGTGGATTGGAACATTAATCGTAGCAATAATAATATTAGTTTTAGGACTTCTTCTTATATTTAATCCTTTTTCTGGAATAGCAATTACTAAATTAGCTGGTGCGTTTTTAGTAGCAGTAGCATTATTTGATGTAATTGATACTTATATAATTCAAAAGTAATATAAATAAAAAGCACTTGATTTTAGTGCTTTTTTTGTGGACTTTTATAAGCTTTTGTGTTAGTATATATCCCATTACAAAGGGGGATTTTGTGATGGTGCCTAATTTGGAAGAATCAATTGCTGAGAGTAAAGCATTACTTGATAATACTTTCAATCCATGCTTTTTTGGCTCATATTGTAAAAGCTATTTGTTTACTACCGAAAACATTAGAGGATATTTAAAGACTTTGAAAGAAACTCCTGAATCTGCTTTAACTGTTTTAGCTAGTGGTGACCAAATTTTTAATTTAGCAGCTATGGGAACTAAAAGAATAGATGCATTTGATATTAATAAATTAACATATTACTTCTTTTGGTTAAAGTATAGTGTAATAATGACTTTTTCACGTGAACAATTTATTGATACTGCTTTTGCTGGATTTCATTTGAGAACACCGATGTTTTTAAAAGAATTATTAAATGCCTGTCGCAGCAATATGCCAGAAGATGTGTATACATTCTTTAATGAATTAATTCGTTACCAAAATGGTAAAAAAGCTAATGGTTTTGAAAAATTACTTTTTGGTGAACAAATATATAGAAGAGATAAAAATATTTATGCTAGTGACGAGCAAATGTATAAAAAATTACAAAAAGGATTAGAACAATTAGAGTTAAAATTCTATTTTGGTGATGCAAGAGAAGTTCCTAGTATGGTTGATGGTTCATATGACTTAATACTGCTTTCTAATATATCTGATTATCTTGGTGATAATTTAAAACCTTTACACAAAGATGAATTTGATGAATACATTGCAAGATTTTATAAACTTTTAAATGCCGGTGGTACCATTATAAATTATTTATATTACTTTTACTTTTTGGAAGATAATGAATTAAAATGTCTTGCATTTGATCACTCTGATGTTTTTCTTAAAGACATTGGATTTGAAAATATAAAAAATTTAGGTGATGAACAAGGCTTTTATCGAATACGTAAGCCAAAAAATAAAAAGTAATTTCTATTTAAAAACCTTTCAAAATGAATGATAATATGTTAAACTATTATATGTAAGGTGATAGTATGGAAAGAATAACATTTCTTTTAATTGCAACAGCGTATTATGTCTTAACAATTATTGTTGTTATTGTTGTTCTTAATTTAATAACTCGTAAAGAAAAAAATAAATTAAAAAAAGAAATTGAAAAATTAGAAACTGAAAAGAATTTGATAATATCTGCCAGTATGTTATCAGAACTTAATAAAGTTGAAGCTTTAGTTAACAATGATGAAATGAAAACTCGTCTTGCAGATTGGAAAAAAAGATTTAATGATATAAAAGATGTTGAAATGCCTAAAATAACTGATACTATCAATGAAATCGAAGAACTATTTGAAGATCATAATTACAAAGAGTTAAAAGGTTTAGTATTAAAGGCAGATTTTGATGTAAATACTTTAAAAACAAAAGCTGATTTTTTGCTTGATGAAATAAAAGAAATAACTTTAAGTGAAGAAAGAAATAGAGAAACGATTACTAAATTAAAAGCTGAATATCGTGAGATTATTTCTACTTACAAAGATTATGAAGATGAATATGCTGTAATAAAAGTTCCGATAGAACTTCAATTTGAAAACATTGATAAGCTTTTTAGTGCATTTGAAACAAAGATGGAACAAAATGCTTATACTGAAGTAGGAAAAGTTGTAAAGGCAATTGCTGATATAATTGAAAATTTAAAAGTTGTTATTGAAGAAACAAGACCAATAGTAGTATTGGGACAAAATTTAATTCCAAATAAAATTGAAGATATTAAAAATGTAGTAGAAAAAATGACCAAGGAAGGATATAATCTTGATTATTTAAATATTAATTACAATATTGAAGAAGCAAATAAAAAGATTCTTGATATTTTTCAAAGATTAAATGTTTTAAATTTAGAAGACTCATTATTTGAACTTAAGACGATGCATGATTATTTTGATTCTTTATATAATGATTTTGATAAAGAAAAGATTTCTAAGAAAATATATGAAGATTATAGTAGAAGTATTTTAATAAAAGCAACAAAGTTAGAAAAAGTAAATAATGAATTATATAAAAAAATTGGAGATATTAAATATAGTTATGATTTAACTGATGATGAAGTAGCAGTCATTTCAGAAATAAAAGAAGAAATAATGAATATCAGATCTAGCTATGATAAAATGATTGATGTTGCTAGAAGCCATGTTTTATCTTATTCAAAATTAGCAAGAGAAATGGAACTTATAAATTCAAAGCTTGTTAAATGTGAAGAAAAATTAAATGGTGCTTTAATTTCTTCATTAGTCGATTATAAATAATTTAAAA
>CAZSXH010000102.1:0-3294 GCA_964611015.1 uncultured Muribaculaceae bacterium | reverse complement strand
ACTAAGTCTTGATGTATCATCTTTTAAAGTAAAATATAAATGTCCCCTAGTATGATTTTTAAAATTACTAATTTCTCCTTTTAAATATATTTTATTTAAGAATAAATCTCCATCCAAAAGGCCTTTAATATAATTATTTAAATCACTAATTTTAATGTATTCTTTTTCCATTTTTACCTCTTGTTTCTAATAGTGCTTTCATATTTTTATGATGCTTTTTATAAATATACATCCAATTATCTTTTAGCTCATCACTTGCATCAACTTCGTTAAGTATTTTTTCTAAAACTTCAGGAGTTACTTTTTCTAGCATGCCTTCTAATAGTTCTGAATATAAATCATCTGATGTAGCTAAAAAGTATTCTAGTTCATGTAATATATTTAAATATCCCTCCGGAGCTATTTCTAAAGAATTTCTAAATGAAATATCAAAATTTTTCTTATCAGTATAAGATCTAAGATTATCACTTTCAGTCATTTTTGAACTAAGAACAGAACTCCAAACTTCAAACATCAATTCATTATCAAAAATAGCAACATATGGTCCTTCGCCATCATTTACTAAAGCCCAATTTTGACCATATCGGTCAGGATTTAAAAACATAATATCAAAAAGATAAACTTTTATCATATCAAGCATAGGAATACCAGACTTTTCAAAATATGTATCTAATACTTCCCAAATGTAATATAAAGAATCTTCTGAAATATCAGCATCCTCTTCTTTAGCGACACGACTTAATTCTAAACCCGTAACAAAATAACCATTTTCTCCAAGTAATTCACTTAAATGAAATGTTTCGCCATCGATTTCTACTACTTCGTAATGAGCACATTTTATACCTAAAACATTACATAGTTTTTCTGCAACAATTTCTGTTGAAGGAAATTTATCAAGACATCTTTTAATATAATAATTTTTACCATTGATATTTAACTTTTTACCAACACCAAATTTAATTTTATCTTTATCGTCTAATAACAGTTCCATTTTATTCCTTAATATATTTATCTAGTACAGCATTTATAATCTTGCGTACACTTTCATCGCAATACTTTTTAGCAAGTTCTATTGCTTCATTTATAACTACAACTTCAGGTGTATCAGTATATTTAAGCTCATATAAAGCCATACGAAGGATAGACGCACCAGCTTTATCAATACGATCAATAGTCCAATCTTTAATTAAACTATTAGCAATAGTATCAAGTTCTTCTTTATAAGTCATAACCCCATAAACGATATCTTTAACAAACTCATTTTCCACATCTAAATTGGTTTTTATAACATTATCTACTTCATACGGGACTTTTCTTTCAATATATATATCAATTTGATATAAAATAACCATAATTATATTTCTAAGTTCACTTCTTGATTTTGCCATAAATATTGCTCCTAACTCCTAAATTATAACAAAAAAAGAAAGAAAATGATAGACTTTCTTAAACAATATTGGCTTCTATTATCAATTGATATCCTTTAACAACTTGATCACATGTAGTAAGTATTAACATATTTTGCTCATTTTTAATTTTTATCTTACCTATTTTAGGCACTCTTTTAATATTTCTTACTTGATAATGAAACTCTTTACTTTCTAATTTCAAGATAATTTCATCATCTTTTACTAATTCTTTTAGACTTGTAAAATAAGATCTTTTTCCCGTTCCAGAATGACCTGCGATTAAGTAAGTGTTTAAAATGCCTGTGGGAATAAACTCTATGTTTTTATTTACATTATTATTTTCATTATCTACATTATAAAAACCTAAATTCATATCAATCTTAGGTATAATTAAATAGCCATAATAATCTTCATTTTTTTCTTTTTTTACTTCAATTAATCTTTCATCACTTACATTGGTTTTAGGAGTACTTAATTTATCACATCCACTTAAACATGATATCAAGATTAGAACACTTATAAAGATAATACCTTTTTTTATAAACATATAACCCCCATGTTGGAAACTCAATTCCCGTATTAGGAATCTCTATTTCCACTTCATCATCAACTTTAATTTCTTCATTTATAATTACTTCCTCTTTTTTCTCTTCTTCTAATTCTTCATTTTTATTATTTGGCTCTTCTGTGATAACCTCATCTTTCTTATCTTCTTCAATTTCATCATCTTTTTTTAATAAAAGTTTAATATTTATATCATATAAATCACTTTCATTTTCTTTAATTATTATATCTTCTAATTTTTCATATATCTCACTATTGGTAACATCTTCTAATCTTAAATTAATATTCTTTTCATAATAAAAACTATTACTTTCTTTTTCGATTATTAAAGTTTTTAAATACTCATTGGTATCTAAATTATATACATCAAAGACTAATAACAAATCATCTAAATCATCCCATTTTATAATTCCTTTATTAGCTTTAACATTAATTTTTAAAATAAGATCTTTAATAACATCATCACTATAAATAGAATTGGTTACATTCTTTTTTTGAGTAAGATTTATTTCATAATTACCGGGATAACTAAAAGATTCAAGTAAGATATGATTTTCATCAATATATTCTTTAATATACTCACTTTCATAATTTAGGGCATTGTTTATTTCTAATATAAATTCATCGTTTATACTTATTTCATAATCAATAATATTATCGTTTTTAATTTCTTCTAATTTTTTTAGTATTTCTTCTTGTTTACTATTATAGTTATAATAATATCCTTCAACATATAAGTTATAACTAAACTCCGGAAAGATTGATTTCCAAATTAGTATTTGAATCGTTGCTTGATAAATTTCATCATCAGATTCATTTCCTAAATAAGCTAAATTTAAAACATCATTATTTACTTCTCTTACAAAACTACTATCAAATGTTTTAGCATAACTTTTACTACCATCTTTTTCTGCTACTTTAAAAGTGTAAAAATAATTATCTCCTCCAGTATCAATACTGATCCTGATATAAGCTGCTTTACTACTTAAGCAAAATGCAAATAACGCTACAACTACCACTAAAATTTTTTTCATATAATCATCTCCTAGCTCTTTATACTAACAGCACTATTTTTATTTGTACATAAGAGATTTTGTCAAAAAAAGAAGAGTTTTCACTCTTCTTGTCGAAACTATTTGTTTTTGCCTTTGTTTTTATTAATAAGTCTTACTTTAACACCTTTATAACGAGCAAATTTTTTCTTTACTCCTTCAGGTAAATTCTTTTTATAAGTTTTCATTCAGCACCTCTTTCTGCCACTCAATTATAACATATTATATGAATACATTACAATAAATTTTTATTAGAATATTTTTTTATT
>CAZSXH010000101.1:0-3452 GCA_964611015.1 uncultured Muribaculaceae bacterium | reverse complement strand
AATTACTTCAACAGTATTGTATCTCATTTGATTAGCATTACGAATTCGAGTTAACATATCTGCTATTTTATCTTGTACAAACATATTTCATTCCTCCTTCTACCAACTAGATTTCTTAACACCAGGTAATTTACCTTCATTTGCTAGTTCTCTAAAACAGATTCTGCAAATACCATATTTTCTTAGTACACCATGAGGTCTTCCACAACGATTACATCTTGTATAAGCTCTAGTACTAAACTTAGGTGTTCTTTTTTTTTTAACAATCATACTTGTTTTTGCCATAGTGTCCTCCTTAATTCTTGAAAGGCATTCCGAAGCCTTTTAATAAACTTTTAGCTTCATCATTGCTCTTTGCAGTAGTAACGAATACGATATCCATACCACGTACTTTTACAACATCGTCATAATTGATTTCTGGGAATATCAATTGTTCTTTAATACCAATTGTATAATTTCCTTTTCCATCAAATGAACGATCAGAAACACCACGGAAATCTCTAACTCTTGGAAGTCCAACTTTAACTAGTTTTTCAAAGAAAGTATACATATTTTCACCTCTTAATGTAACTTTTACACCAATAGGTTGACCTTCTCTAATCTTAAAACCAGCGATAGACTTACGAGCTTTAGTAACTACAGCTTTTTGACCAGCTATAGCTTCTAAGTCTTTTAATGCTGCTTCAATAAACTTTTCGTCTTTTGAACCTTCACCAACACCCATATTAATAACTATTTTTTCAAGTCTTGGTACAGCCATAACAGTAGTATAATTATGTTCCTTCATTAATTCAGGAACGATTTTTTCATTATATAAATCTTTAAAATTACTCATAACTACTTACTCGCTTTCTTAGAAGTCTTTTTTGGTTTTTCTTCCTTAACTTCTTCTTTTTTCTTTGAAGTTTTTTTAGCTGTAGTTTTCTTTTCTGCAGTTTCTTTAACTTCTACTTTTTTAGTTTCTTTTTTTACTTCTTTTTTAGCATCTTTTGCATCGATAACTTTTACATTTGATACATGAATAGGAGCTTCAATATCAAATATTCCACCATTATCATTAGTATTACTTGGTTTAGAATGTTTTTTAACAATGTTGATACCTTCAACAACTACTTTATTAACACTCTTTAAAGTTCTTAAGACTTTACCGTCTTTTCCTTTATCTTTTCCAGCAATAACTTTAACAGTATCTCCAACTTTAACTTTCATGTGGACCTCCTATAATACTTCTGGAGCAAGAGATACGATCTTCATGTAATCTTTTTCTCTTAACTCTCTAGCAACTGGACCTAATACACGTGTTCCAACTGGTGATTTATCATCTTTAATAATAACACAAGCATTATCATCAAATTTGATGTATGATCCATCTGCTCTTCTTACGCCTTCAACGCTTCTAACAATAACAGCTTTAACAACCTTTCCTTTTTTAACAGGACTATTAGGAATAGCTTTTTTTACAGTTCCAACTACAACGTCACCAATATTACCATATTTAACGTGAGAACCTCCTAAAACTCTTATTACTAAAAGTTCACGAGCTCCACTATTATCAGCAACTTTAAGTCTACTTTCTTGCATTACCATAATAATACCTCCTAAAGGATAACAGCTTCAACAAGAACTTCAACTAATTCATATCTCTTAGTTTTAGATAATGGTTTAGTCATTCTAATCTTTACTGTATCTCCTACTTTAGCTTTATTTTGTTCATCATGAGCTGCATATTTTTTAGAATATTTAACTCTCTTATTATATAAAGGATGTTTCTTTGCAGTTTCAACTAAAACTGTAATTGTTTTGTTATTAGATGCACTAACAACTTTTCCAATTAATTCTGGTTTAATATCTGCCATTATTCGTTACCTCCATTTATTTCTCTTTCTTTAAGAATAGTTTTCATTCTAGCAACATCTCTACGAAGCACTTTTAATTCAACTGGTTTTTCAAGTGTTCCATTTGCATGTTGCATTCTCTTTGTGAAAAGTTCTTCTTTAGTATCACGAATTTTCTTTTTAAGATCACTATCGGATAACTTTCTAAGTTCCTTAATTTCCAAGAGAATCACCATCCTTTACTTCTTTTTTTACAAATTTGCTAGTAACTGATAATTTATGAGAAGCAAGTCTTAAAGCTTCACGAGCTATAGCCTCATCTACACCAGATACTTCAAACATAATTTTTCCAGTTTTAACAACTGCTACCCATTCTTCAACGTTACCTTTACCTTTACCTTGACGAGTTTCAAGAGGCTTTTTAGTTCTTGGCATATGTGGGAAAATATTAATAAATACTTTACCACCACGTTTCATATAACGAGTCATTGCGATACGAGCTGCTTCAATTTGTCTTGCAGATATCCATCCGCCTTCAGTTGCCACTAAACCATAATCACCAAAATGTAATTCAGTATTACCTTTTGCTTTACCATCATAACTTACTCTATGACTTTTACGATATTTAGTTCTCTTTGGCATCAACATTTTTATCAGCTCCCTTCACTGTTCTTTTTGCAGGAAGAATTTCGTTTTTATAAATCCAAACTTTTACACCAATTTTTCCATATGTTGTATCTGCTTCAGCGATAGCATAATCAACATCTGCTCTAATTGTATGTAGAGGAACTGTACCTTCAGTATAACCTTCAGTACGAGCCATTTCAGCTCCACCTAAACGTCCAGATACAGCAGTTTTACATCCTTTAGCTCCAGCTTTCATTACTTCTTTGATAGCTCTTTTTTGAGCTGATCTGAATGGTGCTCTTGCAGCTATTTGATTAGCTATATTTTGAGCAACTAATGAAGCGTTTAGATTTGGATTTTTTTCTTCAACTATGTTAATAAATACTTCTTCATTAACAAGTTTTGCAATTTTCTTTCTTAATTTTTCAATATCTTCGCCACCACGACCGATGATAACACCAGGTTTAGCAGTATAAATTGTTACTTCGCATCTATTTTTCTTACGTTCAACAATTACACTAGCAATAGCAGCATCTTTAAGATTTTTTTCAATGTATTCTCTAATTTTGATATCGTTGATTAAATATTCAGCATAATCATTTTTAGAATACCATTTACTTTGCCAATCCTTATTGACACCAAGTCTATATCCTATAGGATTAACTTTTTGTCCCATACTACTTATCTCCTTTCGCATCATCAGTTACTTTTACAGTAATGTGACTACTTCTCTTGTCGTGACGATCAACGTTTCCACGACTAGCGAATTTAATTCTTTTATAAACAGGTCCTGGATTAATGTAACATTCACTAATTCTTAATTCTTTTTCACTAGCACCATTATTATTAACAGCGTTTGCTACTGCAGAATTTAAAACCTTTAAGATTAATCTACTTGCTTTAGTATTTGTATTTTCTAAAATACCACGAGCAGTTTCAACACTTTTACCTCTGATTAAATCCATAGTCATTCTTGCAAGTCTAGGTTTA
>CAZSXH010000100.1:0-3497 GCA_964611015.1 uncultured Muribaculaceae bacterium | reverse complement strand
CCATTCTTTTTAATCTTAATTTAACAGCCATTTTTTCTCCTCCTTTAATTAACTATTAATAATTTATCACATAAAAATATATGTGTCAACTTATTTTTGTTGACACATATACTAATTTTTTTGATTATTTTGCATTTTCTTCTCTTACGCGCTTTATGCCATCTTCTAAAATACGATAATAATTTAATAATATTTGGCATTTACGTTGTAATACTTCTTCAGGCTCACTTTGGTTTTCTCTTAAAGCAAGTACTTCTAAACTTGTTAAAAAGTCGCAACCTTTCATACTTAAATCATGAAGCAAACCACGTTCAAATTGCTTAAATCCTAAAGATGCTAAAGAAATACGACCTACTGAAATAAGATAATAATCGGCACTTTCATTGTAGACAAAATGTAAACCTTCTTTAAAACTTGCAGGATCTGGCAATTCTACTATATGGGCCTCATGATAATATTCCAATTTAAGTAAGCGGTTTAATCCCTTTAATATCAATGGAATAATACTTTTTAATTCATCAAAGCTTCCAAATTTCTTTTTAAAATCATCATGATTTTTATACTTAGCTGCCACTTTCGCCAAAAAATCTGATACTAATACTCGTACATCTTCTCTTTCGGAAAAAGTTATAAATTCTTCAACTGTTGAAACATTATAATATTTAAGCATATTTTCAATAATATCCTCTTCTTCAACTTCTTGTAAAAACAATCCTGTATCTTTTAATTTTATCTCTTCCATTTTAAACCCTCCCATTTGTGTCTAATATTATAACATAACATGTTATTTTGTAAATGTATTTTTTATTTTAGAAAATACCTTCTTAGAATTACGATATAACTTATAACCATTTATATATAATAAATAATACATTTTACTTGTTGGCAAATCATATTCTCCAATATATTCAATTACTCTTCCATTGAAATTTTTCTTAAATGCATATACGCCATAATCTTCGCTGCCAACTTCGAAATTTCCAGAAATACCACCAAAATCATATACTTTATATCCTTTTTCTACGGCATACTTAATCATTTCGTTTTGAATCATATATGAAGCATTAAAGCTATTATACTTACTAAACGAACCACTATAAACATAATTTACAACATCTTTATCCATGATAAACATAGCGCAAGAAATTGGAATCATATCTTCTTTTTCGGCTTTAATCATTTCATATGATTTATCATCTTGAAACTCTTCTAAGAATTTCTTTTTATCCAAATATAGTACAAATACTCTAATTCGATTCTCTTTTTTAAATCCTTCTAATAAGCTTTTATAATAATCAAGTGTACGATCAAAATGATTATGTCTTTCTGCTGTATGTTCCGTAATTTTTTTAAAATCATCTAAATTAGATTCATCAACATCTTTAATCACAAATGGATATTTTTGCGCTTTTCTAATGTGACCTCTTCCTTTAGATGAGAATGATGCAAATACTTCATCAAAACTTTTTCCTTCAATATTTATGGCATAACTCCATCTATATTGTAAATCATCAACATAACCAGTACGAAAACCTTTATGCTTAAATCCTAATTTTATTAGATGTTCATGTAACTTGGAATTATCAAATCCATCTTCGATTAAATCACCATCGGAATTATGATGACGATATTCTACGAGTGGATCCATTTTAAACATGAATCCTCCATGACTTTTTACAAACATTTTAATATTCTTAATAAAGAAATCTAATACTTCTTTATTTTCATAATCAAGCATTAATCCACGTGGTGCATAAAATATTTTTTTCCCTAATATTACTTTTCTTGCAAGTAGTAATGATGCTGCTACTATTTTTTCATTTACTTTTATTCCTAAATAGTATCCTTCCCATGTGTTTGCAGCTTTAATATCTGCCCAATAAGTAGTTTGAGTATAAGTACTTCCTGGCATATCATTTTGAATGGATGCAAATTCCTCTTTGGTAAGTTCAACAAATTCCATACTGTACCTCTTTTCTATTATTTATAATTATATCATAATTATTATGGCAAAAAAATACTGACTTATTAAAATCAGTATTTTTAATTATTAATTAATTTTAATTTTTTTTGCTTTTTTTAATTCTTCATAGTACATTACTTGAGCAACTGTTATATATGGTAATGCCCAGATTAATCCGATACCAAAAGTTACAACGCTAAGTAAAATCCATCCTAGGAAACTTAAGCAGAATACAAAATAATCCATTTTGTAACCATCCATCATTTCTTCACTAGTTTTCATGATTTCTTTAAATGGAACTTTTTCTAAATCTTCTTCAGCAAGTAAGTAATTTACCATAGTCATTTTTAAAGCATATATAATTCCAGGAACAATTAAAAGTAATGTCCATAATGCAGTAAAGATTCCTACTAATAATGTTACTGCTAAAATTGGTAAGAAGAATTTATACTTTGACATTAAAGCTTCTTTAACATCAAGATTCTTTCCTTTAACCAAATTAATTGTGTAATAAACACATCCTACTGATGCTGGTAATAATGCAATTTCTAAAGCTGTTGTAAGTAAATTATAAACTGGATTAGTTGAATCAATTCTAAATAATGCTAACACAAACCCAAATACAAATGAAATAGCATATATTACTAGATATGGTTTCCAAATATTCCACTTATTTGCAAAAGCAAATTCTTTAGCCTTTCCCTTAATTTCAATTCTGTTCATCTAACTTCACACTCCTTAATATTAGAATAACACAACAAGCATTAATTGACAATAATTTTAACTATATTATTTATTATGATTTCAAATTAAAATTATGATACTTACTCAAAATTTTTAATTACAAAATCAACTAAATCTTTTGCAGAAGAATCATTTATTATTTTCTTTTGATTACTAATTAATTCTTTTTGCAAATTCTTATCTTTTAAAAGAAGATTTAGGGCATCTATTATTTCAGAAACAGTATTTGCCTTTAAACTCATTTTATTATTTGCAAAAAATGCAGCGTTATAGTTTTCTACCCCAGGAATTGGCATCATATGAATAAGAGGTTTTCTCATCATTGTTACTTCAGTTGTTGTAAGCCCTCCAGGTTTTGCAACTACTACACTACTCATTTTTATATACTCATCTAAATTATTAATAAATCCTTTTACTTCTAAATTCTTATTTTCAATTAATTCTAATTCTTGTTTTAGTTTTTGATTGCTTCCACAAACAACTACTAAATGACAGTCAATGTTATCAAGAATTGATTTTACAATATCTATCATATTGCCAAAACCCATGCTACCTGAAGTTAATAGCACCATATCTTTATCATAAGACTTCATAGTACTTTTTTTACTTATCAATCTTGATGCAACAGGAATTCCTGTTGGAAGAATAACACTAGAATCAATTCCTTTTTCTACAAATCTATCTTTAAGTAAAATATTAGGAATGACAAATAAATCGGGTTTAGTTTCATTCCAAACAGTATTCATAATAGATCTGTTTTTACAGATTAACAACATAGATAATCAGAAAG
>CAZSXH010000099.1:0-3507 GCA_964611015.1 uncultured Muribaculaceae bacterium | reverse complement strand
CAACATTAATGATTTTAGTAAACAATTATGAAGATCAAGAAAACATTACTAAAGAAGACTATCATTTGCTTTTAACTCTTCTAAATCCTTTGGCACCTCATATTACTGAAGAATTAAATGAATCTTTAGGATATGCACCAATCTGTGAATCTACATGGCCTAAATATGACGAAGAAAAAACAGTAGATCAAGAAAAAGAAATTGGTGTTCAAGTTAATGGTAAATTAAGAGCATCCATTAAAGTAGCAATCAATGAAAGCGAAGATGCCACTAAAGAAAAAGCTTTAAATGAAGAAAATGTTAAGAGACATATTGATGGAAAAGAAGTATTAAAAGTAATAGTTATTCCAGGAAAAATTGTTAATATTGTTGTAAAATAAAAGAAAATTCATTACGAATTTTCTTTTTTTATAAGTTGTCTTGTTAAACAATAAATTTCATCCTGAGTAACCGGTGGTAATTCTCCAGGGAAAGCACCAAATGGTTTAGGCTTGATATTAGGATATGTTAAAGCAAGGTCTAGTAAGTAGTCTAAGTAAGAAATAAAGCGATTCGGAGCTTTTATGTTAATAAGCAACTCTAGTAAATAAACAATATCTTGGTTTAAATACATTCTTTCAAAGTCAAATCCATAGTAAATAGATAAGGCACAAAGTAAGGCTTTAATATTATCACTTATAAATGTTGGCTCTAGAAATTCATCATCTACTTCTATTTCATAGTAGCTTAAAACATCTGCATCTGATCCTAATTTTTTGCCATTTTCAGCATCAACGAATACGGGACCAGAAGAGGACATTATTATATTACTGTTTCTAACGTCACCAAAAATAAAGTGTTCATGAATATTTTCTAGAATTGCAAACAAATCATAGATTGCTTTTACAGTATCAATGCTATTTTTAACATTAGCATGCAAAAATTTGTCCAAGTTCTTACCATGAACTAAATTCATAGTATGGCCATATGGTTCTTCACCTCTTTGCTTGTATCCTGGACTCACTATCAAACGTTTAGGTAAAACTACTCCAGGTATTTTAGGCAAACCTCTTAAAAACTTAATAAATTCAATATTTGCTCCCTTATCTGTATCAAGTCTTTTATAAAGAGTATCATACTTTCTTCTTATGTCTTCTTTATTCTGAAACCTAGGTAAACTTTCAAATTCTTCAATTTTTAATTCTATCATCACAGTACCCCCTGTATGGCGGATTATTATAACATATAAAGTCAAAATATGCAAATTTTGACAAAATACTTATTTGTTAAGTTTTATAATAAAAAAGGTGATTATATGAAAGTAAAAGTATTAGATGAAGGACATGAAAAAGATTTAGAAAGTGCTATTAATAACTTTCTAAATAGTGGGGATTTTGATATAATAGATATTAAGTATCAGGTTGCTGTTGCTATTTGTGGTGAAGAACAAATATATTGCTTTAGTGCAATGATTATTTATAACTAAAGCATATACATATTGCCAGAACTATCTATGTCATTTTCAACATATGAAATGCTTGAGTTTTCTAATTTACTTACACGATGTTCTAAACGATTAATTTGTCTTTCCATTTTAGCAAGACGATTTTCAATATCTGATTGATCGCCGTAGGGAACATTATTCATTCCTGGACCTGAATAAAATGAATTATAATTAGTTGATGCTTGGTAAGGAACATTAGGAGCCATCATTCCTGGATTTTGAAAATTAGCATAGTTCATATTTGCTTCTGTAAAAAATGAATTTCTTGTTTTTTTCATGAGTAATCCTCCTTACCCATAGTATATGTTTGTTTAAGGAGTTTGTTATTATGAGAATGCGTAATCCTAAAGATAAAGATTTATTATTAGAAACTTGTGATTATTATTATGACTCTGAAGTTGGATTTAAAAATAATAATCCAATTCATTTAGAAATTGGTATGGGGAAGGGTCAGTTTATATTAAACATGGCTTTAAATAATCCAAATATTAACTTTATTGGAGTTGAAAAGTTTTCAAGTGTTGCTAGCGTTGCTATAAAAAAAATTAATGAATACAAACCAGAAAACTTAAAGATATTAGTAGGAGATATAGCAAATCTAGTAGAAAAACTACAAAATAGAGTTGATGTTATATATCTTAACTTTTCTGATCCTTGGCCAAAAGACAGACATGCTAAAAGAAGACTTACTTCAATAAATTACTTACAAGTTTATGATAATTTATTTAAAAGTAGTCCTCACATTATTCAAAAAACCGACAATGATGATTTGTTCTCTTACAGTTTGGAACAATACCAAGAATATGGATATAAAATAAATAAACTAAGTTATGATTTACATCAAGAAGATATTCCTAATGTTATGACTGAATATGAAGAAAGATTTAGTAGTCTTGGTGTAAAAATAAAATATGTAGATGTTTCTAAATAGTTATCTTTTTCTAATTCTTCTAGGATCATGAGCATATATTTTGCGATATTTAACGTCAATTTCATAATGAGGATTAGCTTCAAGAATTTTTCTTGTTAAAACATTCAAATCATCTAATTTATGATAATAGCAAATAGCTAATTTAGGAGCATATTCTTTTAATACCTCTTGAGCACCATCAAGCATTAATCTTTCTGCGCCTTCAATATCCGCTTTAATAAAGTCAACCTTAGATAAATAATCACTGGCAAAATCATCAATAGAAGTAGTAGAAACTAAAGGAATTTGTTCTGTAGATAAAGATCCCTTTTCTACTAAATGGTTGCAAGAAGAATTGTTTGGATCAATTGCAAAATATTGAACTCCAGATATATCACTAACAGCCATGTTTCTAGGAAATATGCCTTCTTCTTCAAAAGCAAGTCTAGTTAGATATTCATCGAATACTTTTTTTGTTGGTTCAAAGGCATAAACTTCACAGCCTTTAGCAGCAGCTAAGCTAGAAAAAAGACCATAATTAGCACCACAATCAATTACTATGTCTTCATCTTCTAAAGTAACATTACCATATTCATAAGGTCCTTCTAAAAATGGTTGTTTATGTTTTTTGTCACTTACTAAGCTAGGCATGATAATATCCAAAAATTCTGCTTTAAAACATTTGTAGTCTTCAAAAGCAGGAATGGGGATTTTAATTGTTGAATCTTGAAAGGGAATATAGTAAAAATCTTTTTTTCGATATTGTTCTAACCAAGAAATAAATGCACGATAATCATCATTAGTAGTGCCAAAAGTTCCTAAAACATATTTTTTTAAAGCTGATGCTTCTAAGTCTAACCAGTAAATATAATAAAAGGGGTCATCTGTAGATAAATCGGGATTTTTTAGAGATTCAATTACTCTTTCATAAATGCTTCCTTTAGGTAATCTTGATAAAATTTGCCATTTCAAAAAATTAATTTTATTCATAATAGCCTCTTTCTTTAGGAATATATTATAAGTATATTATGTAAAAAGTGCAATATGAGAATTTATAAATACTATAAAACTTTTTGAATTTTTAGTTATCCATGGTATAATATAAGAGTACGAG
>CAZSXH010000098.1:0-3610 GCA_964611015.1 uncultured Muribaculaceae bacterium | reverse complement strand
TGGTGGGGACACAGAATTCCTGCTTGGTATAAAGATGAAGAAGTTTATGTTGGTACTACTCCTCCAATAGGTGATGGTTGGGTACAAGATTCTGATGTACTTGATACATGGTTCAGTAGTGCTTTATGGCCATTTTCAACTTTAGGTTGGCCAAATGAAACTAAAGATTTAGAAAAATTTTATCCTAATAACTGTTTAGTTACAGGTTATGATATAATCCCATTTTGGGTAAACAGAATGACTTTCCAAGGTCTTCATTTTACAGGTAAAAGACCATTTAAAGATTGCTTAATTCATGGACTTATCCGTGATAAAGAAGGAAGAAAAATGAGTAAGTCTTTAGGTAATGGTGTTGATCCTATGGATGTAATTGAAGAATATGGAGCAGATGCTTTAAGATTTTTCTTAACTACCTCATCTGCGGCAGGAACTGATCTTCGTTATGATGAAGAAAAAGTAAAATCAACTTGGAATTTTATTAATAAATTATGGAATGCTTCACGTTTTGTTTTAATGAATATTGAAGATTTAAAAGAATTTGATTTTAGTAATTTAAAAAGAGAAGACAAATGGATCTTAACGAGTTTAAATAATACGATAAATACCGTAACTAAAAATATGGACCGTTATGATTTTAATAATGTAGGAACAGAACTATATAATTTCATTTGGAATGATTTCTGTGATAATTATATAGAAGCAACTAAATTTAGTTTAGATGATGTTACTACTAAATCAGTTTTATTACATGTTTTAACTGATATATTAAAAATGTTACATCCATTTATGCCTTATGTAACAGAAGAAATTTATATGAAACTTCCAATTCATGAAGAAACTATTATGCTTTCAAGTTATCCTAAATATAATAAAGATGAGGTTTATAAATCTGAATATGAAGAATATAATGATGTAATTGAATTTATTAAAGTATTTAGAAATGTTAAACTTGAAAACAAGATTGGTAAGGATTTTGGTATAAATATTAATAGCGATAAAGATTATAGTTTAATATTTAAATTACTTCGAATTAGTGATGATAATTTAAAAAAAGTAAATGGTACAAAATATAGCGTTATTTATAAAGATTATAATTTAGACATTTGTTATGAAAAGGAAGAAACCGAAGAAGAAAGAGCTTTAAAAAATAAACAAATTGAAGAGTTAAAAGCAAGTATTAATCGAAGAAAGAATTTACTTGCAAATGAAAACTATGTTAATAAAGCTCCTAAAGAGTTAGTTGAAAAAGAAAAGAACACTTTAAAAGACGAAGAAGATAAGTTAAAAAAGCTGGAATCTGAATAGAAAAACCCAGCTTTTTCTTTACAAATTTTTACTCAAGTGATATATTATTAATAACGAATGAAAATCAAAAATTGGGGAGCAGGAGGGTTTTAAATGAGAATAGGTATTGTTGGTTACGGTCACGTTGGTAGTGCCATGAAAAATCTGTTTAAAAACGCAGAAGTATATGATAAATACAAAAGAATTGGTTCAAAAAGTAAAATAAATGCATGTGATGTAGCATTTGTATGTGTTCCAACACCTCAAAATGAAGATGGTAGTTGTGATACTTCAATAGTAGATGAAGTATTAAGTTGGCTTGAAACAGATTTGATTATTTTAAGATCTACAGTCCCAATTGGTTATACAGAAGAAAAAGATAGAAAGAGTAACTCTGATATTGTTTTTCAACCAGAATATTATGGTGAAACAGTAGATCATCCTTTTGCTAACTTAAGTGATAGAGAATGGATAACTTTAGGTGGTACTAAAAAGGCTGTATCAAAAGCTTGCCAAGTATATCATACAATATATAATTCTAATGTCCGTATTTGTTGTGTTGACGCTAAAACAGCAGAACTTGCTAAGTATATGGAAAATTGCTATTTGGCGACAAAAGTAACATTTTGTAATGAATTTTATGATATTGCAAAAATGTTTGATATAAGCTACGATGAATTAAGAGAAGTTTGGACAATGGATCCAAGAATTGGAAGAAGTCATACATTTGTCTATCCAGAAAATAGAGGATATGCAGGATCATGTCTTCCTAAAGATATTTCAGCAATGGTTTATCAAGCGAGAAAACATGGTGTTGATACTACTTTATTAGATGGTGTTAGAAATAAAAATAAAATGTATAATCCAAAAATAAAATAAATAACTAAGGGGGTATTTAATTATGCCAAATGAAATAGAAAAAAATGCAAGAAAAAATTGCAGAAAATTAATTCTTGATTCACATTATCAAGCGAGAATGATTGACTTTTTACGTGAAAAGGGATGTGCTTCTTTAGCTCTTACATTAGCGAGTCTTTATGCTTATGTGTGTAATTCATTTAAAAAAGTAGAAGATGAACTTTTCTATTCTGAATTAACTCAAGAACGTGAAAAAGAACTATTGGGTATGCTAAGAACGATGGAAAGAAAGTATACTCATATGCTTCAAACAATAGAAGTAGCTTGTAATTTAGCGAAAGCTAAAGGATATGAACCTTATCAAGAAATTGCCAATATATTAGTAGCAACACTTCATGATGTTGGAAGAGCTGCTGAAATTTTACAAGTTGGTACACAAATGGGGCTTAATAAGGCAAATCACTGTGAGCTTGGAGTTAAACTGTTGTTTGATAGTGAAAATCCAAAAAATGAAAAACTTAGAAGCTTTTTAACTTTTGATTTATATACGATTTATCGTGATGCTATTTATGCTGGAATTAAATATCACGGTTCTAAAGATGTTCCATATGATGAAATGTCACCATTTATATCAACTACAGTAAAAGATATAAGAGATGCTGATAAAGTAGCAATTATATCATCTTATACTGATTTAGAAACTGATATGGATAGTGTATTTCATATGAGTTTTGAAGAACTTGCTCAAATTCCTATTGCTGATTTAACTGTTGAAGAAATTTTAAATCACCAACAAATAGATCGTGGAGATAAGTCAGTACCATATGACAGATTAAGACAATTTATTTCTCATATTGGATTTATCTTTGATATAAATTCTCCGATAATATATGATTACTTATATTATTCAAATTGGGTACAAGCTTATGTTGCTCATGTAAAACTATTTATGAGTGGAGAAAATTATGATAAGATGTGCAGAATTGAAGAAGAAGCAATCAAATTCTTATATGATAATGCTTTAAAAGATCCATCTGCTATTAGTATTGGATATAAAAGAAATAGAATTAGATACTAAAAATTAATAAAACTCTCTTCCTAAGAGAGTTTTTTATATATAAGTTAAAAGTATTTATGATATAATTAATTATATAGATGTAAAGGTGAGTATTATGAAAGATGTTGTAATTGTAGGAGCAGGTCCTGCAGGATTATTTGCAGCTTATGAGCTTATATCAAATAATCCAAAACTAAAAATAACATTAATTGATGAAGGTTTTTTTGCTAAAAATAGACAGTGTCCAATGAATGCTAAAAAAATTCCTTGTGCTAATTGTAATCCTTGTAATATTATGGCAGGGTTCGGAGGTGCAGGAACATTTTCTGATGGAAAATTAAATTTTACTCCTAAACTTGGTAAAAGTAATTTATATAAGTACATGTCAATTAGTGAAGCAGATGAACTAAT
>CAZSXH010000097.1:0-3660 GCA_964611015.1 uncultured Muribaculaceae bacterium | reverse complement strand
ATGATGATGAAAAAGTTATTTCTTTAGCCAATAAAGTAATAAATGAAGGTATAAGTGTTCATGATTTAGAAAAAATTAGTCAAGAACAAAAAGAAGAAAGAGCTTCTGTAAAACCAAAGAGTAATACTGATCATAAATATCGCATGTATGAAAATATGATAATGGAATGTTTAAGTACAAAGGTAAGAGTCAGTGGAAAGAAAATAGAAATCTATTATAATAATATTGATGAATTAGAAGAAATTTTAACAAAAATGAATATAAGTGCTGAGGAAGAATAATGGAAATAGAGTTTAATTTAAATGATGAAGTTATCATGAAAAAACCTCATGCATGTGGAACTAATTTATGGACAATTACTAGAAATGGTGCTGATATAAAAATCAAGTGCAATAATTGTGGTCGTGAGATTATGATGGATAGATTAGAATTTATGAAAAAGCTTAAAAAGGTGATAAAGAATGAGAAAACTTCGAACTAGAGAAAGAATTGGATTACATCCAGTAATGACATTTATTATATTAAGTTTTATAGTAATTGTTTTAAGTGGAATATTAAGAGTTTTTAATGTTCAATCAACATTTAATAAAGTATCTTCACTTACTGGAGAATTTCAAGTAACAACGGAAGCAGTAAAGTCTATTTTTAACTTAAGTGGACTTAAATATATATTTACTACAACAGTTAGTAACTTTGCTAATTTTGCTGTTTTAAGTAATCTAATAATTATATTACTGGGAATAGGAATTATGGTTAAAAGTGGTTTCTTAAAGACAGTTATAACATTGCTTACTAAAAAAGCAAAGAAAACGAGTGTAACTTTTGCTTTAGTACTTATTTGTATTTTGGCGAGTTTAATTGGTGACTTAGCTTATGTAATTTTAGTACCACTTGGAGCTCTATTATTTGAATATGGTAAGAGAAATCCTATGATAGGAATTGTAGCTTCTTTTGCTGGTTTAACTTGTGGTAGTGCAACTAGTTTATTCTTAACAAGTATTGATTCTAGTTTAATTAACATGACAATTCGTAATGCTAATATTTTGCCTGGTGAATATACAATATCTTCATTTGCTTTTACTTTTGTAATGATTATATTAATTATTGTTTTAGCGTTGGTTATTACTAATATAACTGAAAACTATATTGCAAGAAAATTGCCTAAGTATGAATTTAATGAAGAAGAAGAGGAAGCAATCGAAGACGAGCTTGTTCTTACTAAAGAAAAAATGCGTGGTTTAATATTTGCTTTTACTGCTGCTGGAGTATATTTACTAATATTTATTTATAATATAATTCCAGGATTGCCATTATCTGGTAATCTTCTTGATTACAGTCAAACCCTATACATTGATAAACTATTTAGTTATAATTCATTTTTCAGTAATGGTTTTGTATTTATTGTAGCAGTTTTATTTGTAATATTTGGACTTGCTTATGGTATTGGTGCTAAAACAATAAATAATAATAAAGAATTTATTGATGCCTTAGGTTATTCATTAAATGGAATTGGTAGAGTTTTAGTAATGATATTTGCAGCAGCAACTTTCATAAATATATTTAAATATACCAATATTGGAAATGTTATAGCTGGTGCTATTACTAACTTAATTTCTAATTCATCATTTGTCGGAATACCACTTATTATATTGTTATTCTTTGGATCTATAATCGTAGCAATATTCTTGCCAAGCACACTTAATAGTTGGTCTATATTGTCAGGAACAGTTCCTACACTAATGAATGCAGGAATGTCTCCAGCTTTTTGTCAATTAGTATTTAGACTTGGTAGTGCTATAGGAGTTTGTCTTACTCCAGTATTTGCATATTTCATTGTGTATTTATCATTCTTGGAAAATTATAATCAAAGTAATAAACCAATTACTTTAGGAGAGGCAATTAAATACCAACTTCCATATGCTTTAATAACTATGATTGTATTTTTAGTATTTATTATAATTTGGTATATACTAAATTTCCCATTAGGAATCGGAACTAGTGCAGCTATTTAAGGAGGACTTATGAGTTTAAAAGCAGGTATAGTAGGACTACCTAATGTAGGTAAGTCAACATTATTTAATGCTATTACAAAACAAAATATTTTAGCAGCAAATTATCCTTTTGCCACCATTGAACCAAACGTTGGTATTGTTTTTGTTCCAGATACAAGAGTTGATTATTTAGCCGGTCTATATAATCCACCAAGTGTAGTACCAACAACATTTGAGTTTACTGATATAGCAGGGTTAGTAGCAGGAGCATCTAAAGGTGAAGGATTAGGTAATAAATTTTTGTCTCATATTAGAGAAGTTGATGCTATAGTAGAAGTCGTAAGATGCTTTGATGATGCCAACGTAACACATGTTACCGGTAAGATTGATCCAGTATCTGATATAGAAGTAATTAATATAGAGCTTGTTTTAGCAGACTTAGATGTAGTAACAAATAGACTTGGAAAGATTGAAAAGAAAGCTGAAACAACCAAAGACAAAGTTGCTATGGCAGAAGTGGAAGTATTAAGAAAATGCCAAAAGTCATTGGAGGCTAATACTCCACTTAGAAGAATAAGCTTTACTGAAGATGAGAAAAAGCTTCTTAAGAATTTTAGTTTTTTAACAATTAAGCCAATAATTTATGTTGCTAATGTTTCCGAAGAAGATGTAGTAGTAGGAGATAATGAATATTCTAAAGCAGTTAAAGCATATGCTGAAGGTGAAGGTTCTGGCGTAATCGTAATGTGCTCTAAACTTGAAGCAGATTTAGCAGGACTAGAGAATGAAGAAAGAGAAGAATTTTTAAAAGGTGTTGGTATAACAAATAGCGGTTTAGATAAACTAATATTTGCCACATATAATTTATTAGGACTAGGAACTTTCTTCACTGTAGGATCAGATGAAGTAAGAGCTTGGACTTTCGAAAGAGGAATGAAAGCTCCAACATGTGCAGGATTAATTCATAGTGACATTGAAAGAGGCTTTATTAAAGCTGAAGTAATGAGCTATGATGACTTACATGATTTGGGTGATGAAAAACTAGTTAAAGAAGCCGGAAAGCTTCGAATCGAAGGCAAAGAATATATAGTAAAAGATGGAGATATATGCTATTTTCGATTTAATGTATAAGAAAGGAGAAGGGTTATATGGAAAATAATTTAATCAGTAAATCATTTTTATGGATGTTTATTGGACTATTAGTTACATTTGCAACAGGATTTGTGGTATCTAATAGTGAGGTAATGCTTGAAAATGTTTTTGGAGGAGGATACTTAGTATTCGTTATTGTAGAATTAGTACTTGTAATTGTACTATCAGCAAGAGTTATGAAAATGAAACCAGTAACTGCTAAGATTTGTTTCTTACTTTACTCATTTGTTAGTGGTCTTACTTTTTCATCTATATTTGTAATTTATAATATGGAATCTATTATGATCGTATTTTTAGCATCAGCTTTAATATTTGGAATTATGTCATTAATAGGATATACAACAAAATTAGATTTAACTAAAATTGGAACATATTTCTTATTTGGTCTACTTGGAGCAATTATAGTATCAGTTATTAATATTTTCTTACAAAGTGGAACAGTAGCTATGATTATTTCAGTCGAGCTTACATTCTCACCATCGAAACTGATAGCCGAAGCTGTTGCTGCCGATACGCT
>CAZSXH010000096.1:0-3692 GCA_964611015.1 uncultured Muribaculaceae bacterium | reverse complement strand
AAGCTAGAGCTAAAGAAGTAAGAAAATTTGTTGATAAAATGATTACTTATGGTAAAGATGGATCTTTAGTAGCTCGTCGTAAAGCTCTTGCTTTCTTACATAATGATAAAGAAGTAGTAAAGAAAGTTTTTGATGAACTTGCTAAAAACTATGAAACTAGAAATGGTGGATATACAAGAATAATCAAACTTAAAGAACGTCGCGGCGACGATGCTTTAGAAGTAAGATTAGAATTAGTTTAATTTAAAAAGTAGCATAAGCTACTTTTTTTATTTTTGTTAATCAAACTATGGCGTTAATAGTTTGTAAATTAATCTTACTAAACAATTGAATTTAATAAAATCTTAGGATATGATTATAATGGAGATAATTATGAAAGTAGTAGGAAAGTTTAAATATAATGATACTTGTTTTGTTATTTTAAATGATAATAATAGTTTTAAAGTTGGTAAAATTATTAATGGAAAAATAGTATTTAATTTTAATGAAGTTGAAAAAGAAGTAATAAAAGAAGTTGTTAGTAATCTAGCTCCAAAAGGAGAAATAGTTGAAGCGGCACCTATAACTATAAATAATAATAAATATAATGTATATCATGATAATGAAACAAATTTATTTTTCTTTAGTCCGCAGCCAAGTGAAATTGATTTAGTGAAACTAAATAATATTTTTAATAACATGAGTGAATTTGCTTATATACCTGATAAAAGTGTTATTGTTAAAGACGCATTTAAAAGATTTGTTACACTTGGTACAAGTGTAATTGTAGTTACTTTAGCGTCAACAGTGCTTTTATCAACAGGTATTAAATCAGATATCGAAGAAGCGATAAATGCTTCAAAGTTTGAACAAGGAATTGTTAGCCAAACAGATAAGCTTATACATATAATAGATGATGCTATAGCAATTGATTTAACAGATGTAGATGATCCATTAGGATTAATTGATTCTGAAGTGATTTCAAAAGATAATGTTAGTGATAAAGAAAAAAATAATGAAACTCCAGACGCAAATGAAGAAGTCAAAGATTATCAAGGGTTGATTGATGCAATTAAAAAAAATCCAAATTTTTCAGATTATGAAAAAGAAGTACTTACTTCAAATGAACAAGTATTTAAAGATAATTTTGATTATATGAATCCAGAAGTTGTCTCAAAAAGTAAAACTGTTACAGTAAAAGATAATGTAAAAATGGACGCTGAGGGTAGATATACTACTTTTATGAATCAAATTGAATATTCAACTAGCGTTAAAGATACATCAAATTTGACTATTTCTCATGAATATGGTCATTTATTACAATATTTACCAAGTAATCATAATTCGTTTTTAACTGAAGGGTTGAATGCTTTATTTAATGATGAATATTATGGCAGTAATTATGCATATACATATCAAAAAAATATAATGAGGTGTTTAGCAGAGATTATAGGAGCAGATAATCTAAGAAGAATAAATTATCAACAAAGTGATCAAGAGTTAATTCTCTTATTGAATGAAATAATTCCTGATGAAAAGATGAACAGAGAGTTTTTAGCTAAGTTAAGAGAGTATAATAGTATTTCATTTTATGGAGATGAAGAAACTAAATACGAAGCTTTAAATAGACTTGAACAAGAAATTAATTCTTATATTAGATTCTTATATAGTGCAAAATATTCGCGTGAAGCAGATGAAGATCTTATAATGTTACTATATCTTGATTCAGGAAGACTTAGAGTTAAGATTGCAGAACTATATAATTTAAATGATCCATCAATGAGTGTCTTATTTCAAAAGGTTTACTTTAATACTGAATTAAGAAACGGTGGGGTAAGTCTTTTAGTTATTGATTGCCCTAATGAGTCTTTGGAAGGGTCCTTTGATCAAGAAGATATTTTAGAAATGGTAATAACTATTAATGATGATAATAGATATTTATCAAATCCAATGAATAGATAATAAATATTATGCCCATATTATTTATGGAGGATATTTATGAAAAATGCTAATTGTGATGAATGTAAAGATGCTTTATTTGGAGTAGCTTACATTGATCCAGAGTCTGGAATTTTATGTAGTAAAATTGATACTGATATGGAGCTTCCAAAGGGTAAAAAAATACTTGCACCAAAGATTTGCACTAAGTGTGGAACTACAGAATGGAAAACCATTGATAACAAGTAGTATTTAAAAGCAAAAACTATGTTAACATAGTTTTGCTTTTTTATTGTAAAATAAATTTTTTTTAGTAGATAGACCATTTTTAATGTGTTATAATTATTACAATAAGGAGAGTGTAATATATATGAAGAAACATATATTAGTAAGCTTTATTATCTTAGTATTTGTGTGTTCAATTGGGTTTTATAAATCTTTATCAAAAAATGATAAATCTTTAGGAACTGATAAGAATGTTTCAGGTCTTTATAATAGTCCAATTGCTGTAATGATTGAAACAGATGTTAATACTGGAATATATGAACAACAAAAAACAAGTGAATGGCCAACTGAAGGATATATTTTTAATTCTAGTAGAAGCTATTGTGAAAATGATAGCGAAATTATTTGGAATAAAGCAACAAACTCTTTAAATATAAGTGTAAATAAAAGCGATAAATGTTATGTTTATTTTGATAAGGAAAATATAGAAACACCTGAGGATGAAACACCAGAAGAAATAACAGAATAATTATAAAAAAACATTAATTTGGTTAATATTAAAGGATAACTATAAAAGGTTATTCTTTTTAATTTAAAAATTTTTTAAAAACATTTTAAATAATGGCAATTGTATGATAAAATATAGAAGTACGAAATAGTTTTAGAAGAGGTGCTTATTATGGCTAAAATTATATCACTTGTTAATCAAAAAGGTGGAGTTGGTAAGACAACTACTAGTATTAATCTATCTGCTGCATTAGGAAAGTTAGGGAAAAGAGTTCTATTAATTGATTTAGACCCTCAAAGCAATGCTACAACTGGATTAGGTATAAATTCAAATGACTTTAAAAGTGATGTGTATGAGTTGATTACTGGAAAATGTGAAGTGAAGAAAGCTATAAAAAAGACTAAGTTTCAAAACTTAAGTGTCATACCATCAACTATTAATTTAGCTGGTGTAGATGTTGAATTTGTTAAAAAGATGTTAGAAGACAAAAACTTTCAACAAAATATGCAACTAAAATTAAGATTAGATGAAGTAAGAGATAATTATGATTATATTATCATAGATTGTCAACCATCACTAGGACTTGGAACTATGAATGCTTTGGTTGCAAGTGATAGTGTAATAATTCCTGTTCAATGTGAGTTTTTTGCTCTTGAAGGAATTACACAACTTTTAAACTCTATTATTATGGTTCAATCAAGTATGAATCCAAGCCTTAGAATAGAAGGAGTTTTACTAACAATGCTTGATGGTAGAACAAATATTGGGCTTGAAGTTATTGAAGAAATAAGAAAATATTTTAAAGATAAAGTATTTAATACAATTATTCCAAGATTAGTTAGACTTGTTGAAGCTCCTTCTCATGGGAAGCCAATAAACGAATATGATCCAACAAGTAGAGCTACTGAAGCATATGCTAACTTAGCAAAGGAAGTGGTGAGTCGTGATGGAATCTAAGAAAAAAGCTTCAGGAAAAGGGTTAGAACAATTATTTTCAAATTCTGTTATTGATTTTGATAATTTTGAAAAGGATATAGTAGAA
>CAZSXH010000095.1:0-3821 GCA_964611015.1 uncultured Muribaculaceae bacterium | reverse complement strand
GCTACTCAAGAATGATATTATTAAATATAATAATGAAATAGATGGAATTGATGCTAATAATTGCAAGTTAGTATTATGCCCACCATTTCCTTATATTAGTATGTTTAATAAAAATGGATATGATTTAGGAAGCCAAGATGTTTCTTCATTTATGGATAAAACCATAACAGGAGAAGTTAATGCTGAACAATTAAGAAGCTTAGGTATTTCCTATGTTATCGTTGGTCATAGTGAGAAAAGAGAATATAAAAAAGAAATAAATATCGACTTTATTAATAAGATTAACAATAATGTTATTAACGATTTAACTACGATTTATTGTATTGGAGAATCTTTAAGTGATCGTGAAAATGGTTATGCTTTTTCGGTTTTAGAAAAACAAATTAGTGAAGTACTAAATAATGTGGAATTAAAAAAGATAATAATTGCTTATGAGCCAGTTTGGTCAATAGGAACAGGTATTACTCCAACATTAAAAGAAATTGAAGAGACAGTTAAGTTTATCAAAGATACAATTAGAGAAAAGTATGAAATAAAAATCGATGTTTTATATGGTGGCAGTGTTAATACTAATAATATTGCTGATTTGTTAACTATAAAAAATGTTGATGGCTTTTTAGTCGGTGGGGCATCACTCGATGCGAATAATGTTAAAACCATGTTAGAAAAGATGCGTTAAAACGCAACTTTTTTTATGCTTTTTTGAATTTCGACATCCCTTTACACCCTTTTACATAAATCGACAAATGTTTTTGTAGCATTTTAAGTGTTCGTGTTTTATAATGGGTTTGTGGTTGTAAAAAATTAATAATACGAAAGGAAAAATTACTAAATGAACAAGCAAGTAAAAGTTGTAGTTGTCGATGATAACGAAAACGTAGTAAGCAGTGTTAAAAATTATTTTAGTAGTAATGAGTTAATCAGAGTTGTAGGCAGTTTTAAAAACGGAAGAGAAGCATTAGATTTTTTACTATCAAATCCAAATGAATATGATATTTTAATTCTAGATATTGTTTTAGCTGAATGTGATGGTCTTAAAATACTTGAAGATATGAAGCTTAGAAACATTAATAAAAAGATAATTGTTCTATCTAGTTTTAAAGATGATTATACAATTAGAAAAGTACAAGATTTAGGTGCAAATTATTTTATGCTTAAACCAGTAAGTGTTGAAGTATTAGAAAGAAGAGTAGCTGATATTATTAATCAAACCGATGAAATTGAGTTAGCAAAGTCAGGTAAAATAGAAATGAAAGTTAGTACACTATTACATGACTTAGGTATCCCATCTCATGTCAGAGGTTATAAATATATCAGAGATGGAATCTTGTTATTATATAATAAGGAAAGTGTAGCAACGCTAGTTACTAAAGAAGTATATCCTCAAATTGCAGAGAAATATGAAACAACTTCATCTAGAGTAGAAAGAGCAATAAGACATGCAATTGAAATTAGTTGGATAAGAGGAGATATCAAACTAATGGAAGAAATCTTTGGTAATAGTGTGGACTTTGATCGTAGTAGACCAACCAACTCAGAATTTTTAAGTGCCATTGCAGATAGATTTAAATTAAATGATAAAGCAGCCATTGCTTATTAGTAATGTACGAACAGTAATCGATGAGATTATTGTTTTTTATTTTCTCTTATGATATTATAACTTATATATGAAGGTGAATCATGAAAAAGATTTTAACTATTATTTTGGATGGTTTTGGCTATAGAGAAGAAGAAAATGGTAATGCCATAAAAGCTGCTCATATGAATAACTATAACAGTCTATGGGATAAGTATCCTCACACTTTATTAGAAGCGAGTGAAGAAGCTGTAGGACTAGAAAAAGGTCAACCAGGTAATAGTGAAGTTGGTCATATGACAATTGGAGCAGGAAGGCTTTTAAAACAAAATGAAATTATTGTTAATGAGTTTTTAGAAAACCCAGACTTAGAAAATAAAAATGTAATTAAATTATTAAGCTTAAAAGAAAAAGATATTCACATCATGGGACTTTGTAGCGATGGAAACATTCACGCTGGTGTTGATGATTTTCTTAATATGTATAAATTTTTAACAGATAATGGGTTTACTAAGATCCATTTTCATTTAATAACTGATGGCAGAGATACTGGTACTCATGATGCTATGAAGTATATTAATATGATTAGAGATGCTATCAAAGAAACTGGTGTTGGTAATATTGCTAGCGTTTGTGGAAGATTCTATGCCATGGATAGAGATCAAAACTGGGATCGTACTGGAAGCTATTATGATTTAGTGGTTAATGGAAAAGGTATTAATGCATTTAATATTGAAAAGACAATTCAAAAAAGTTATGACGAAGAAATAACAGATGAATTTATTAAGCCAATTACTTGTAGTAAGGATACTATTAAAAATGGCGATGTCTTAATGTGGATGAATTATCGTGCTGATCGTGCAAAACAAATACTAAGTTCTATAGTTAACTCTGATAGTTTTGAAGACTTTGCTGTAAAAGATTTAAGTGATGTAACAGTATTTAGCTTTTTACCTGTTGATAAAAAGATTAAAACTCTTAATTTAATTGAACCTCAAACATTTAAAAATGCCTTAGGGTTATATTTAAGCGAGCTTGGATTTACTCAAGCGAGAATTGCTGAGTCAGAAAAGTATGCTCATGTTACTTACTTTTTTGATGGAGGATTTGATGGCAGAATTGAAAACTGTGATAAAATTCATGTAGAATCGCCGGAGGTTCCTACATATGACTTAAAGCCAGAGATGAGCTGTATTGATGTTACTAAAAAAGTTATAGGTGCTATGAATAGTGATTATGATTTTATCTTAGTTAACTTTGCTAACCCTGACATGGTTGGTCATACTGGAAATATGGAAGCAGCAACTAAAGCTTGTATGGCAATAGATGTATGCTTAGGAAAAATAATGGAAAAAGCAGAAGATAACTTCTATAAAGTAATAATACTTGCTGATCATGGTAATTCCGATATAATGATTAATGAAGATGGTACACCATGTACAACACATACAACTTCATTAGTTCCATTTATTATTTGTGATAACAAAGTCAAATTAAACGATGGTGGATCTTTAGTTAATGTTGCACCAACTATATTAGACTATATGGATATAGCTATTCCAAAAGAAATGGAAAATACAGAATCTTTATTAATAGAAGAATAAATTCTACAATGGAGGATTTAATGAGTACTAATAAAAAATATAACTCTTTAAAAGAAGTGTATGAAGATTGTAAGAATAAAGTAGAAGGAAAAATGGATTATACAGAATCTTCTAATCGTGATGATGATTTCATTGAATGGAAGTTTAATGAAAGAACTTCGTTTAAAATTTATGGAGATTACTTTAGCGTTAATAGTAAATATTTAAAAAGACACTTTCATCCAGAAGACAATTATAACTATATTTATGAATTGATTATGGAGTGGAACCATAACTTTAAGAGTGACTCTGAATATGGGAAAAAGTCTTTAATTATGAAGATTTTGATATATAGTATCATAATAATTGCAGTTGGTATGATTGCTGCTTTTCTTAAAATTTAAATACTTTTAACTGATATTTTTTATTTAAATAGTTGCAATAGCAATTATTTTTTTTTGAAATAAATTAAAAAAAGTGCTGATTTTACTTGCAATTTCATAGAATATAGTGCTATAATTGATTTTGTATGACTGCGTTGATGTGCGAGGTTACTGATACACTAGGGTGAGTTGGTAAAGTGAAACAGAGAACTTGTACGGAGTATGTCTATACTAGATATAGGCGAAAGGAGGACATGCAAGTGTCAAATAGTAAAGTAA
>CAZSXH010000094.1:0-3854 GCA_964611015.1 uncultured Muribaculaceae bacterium | reverse complement strand
TAAAATATCCTTGTTTTTTCTTATTTAGTCATGGTTACATGACTACTCTTATTTGAAGGTACTCAAGTAGTACCTTTTTTTTATGAAAAAGTTTTGAAATTACTTTATTATAGCTTTTATTTGTGATATATTTAAGTAGGATAAAAAAGTAGTAGGTGTAGTATGAAAAAAGTTTTAATTATTATTGGAAAAATATTTGCCTTTATTGGAGTAACTCTTGGAGCAATACTTATTGCTTTAGTTTTAACAATTACTCTAATTTGTCATGGGCCATCTGAAAGTGCTAAAGAGTTATTTGCAACAACAATTTTAGAAACTGGACAATTAAAATTTTTAGCAAATATCTTTATTAGTAAGGATGAACTTCAAAAAATTGTTAACAAGAATTCTTTAGTAGAAATGGATGCTGAAGTTGATACTGGATTAATTGAAGTAGATAATGATACAAATAAAGAACTTGTTGAGATTCATAAAGTATCAGGAAATAACTTTGAAGGTACGATGATGGTTGTAAATGATCCATCAAAGATTAGCTTAGCAACAACTTATCCATGGAGCGAATATGGAAAAGAATTAGGTGAAATAGTAAAAGAAAATAATGCCATTGCTGGTGTAAATGGGGGCTTATATTATTCAAGTGGTAACAAAGGAGGAAGACCTCTTGGTGTTACTGTTTCAAATGGTGAAGTACAAAGTATGGCTTTAGGTTATGCTGGTTTATATCTAATTGGTTTTGATGAAGAAAACATCTTAAGAATAATTGATATTGATGGTATGAATAAGACTCAAATTGAAAATCTTGTTAAAGATGAAAAAATAAGAGATGCTGTTTCATTTCAAGAAGAAGCAAGTGATAAAAATAACCATTTTGTAAAACTAATAATTAATGGTGAAAAAAGAGAATTAAATGGTATGGGTAGTGGTGCTAATCCAAGAACTGCAATTGGTCAACGAAAAGATGGTAGTGTTTTATTCTTAGTAACTGATGGAAGAGGCAAAAATGGACACTTGGGAGCTACAGCATCAGATATCATTAATGTAATGGCAGATTATGGTGCAGTTAATGCTGCTAATGTTGATGGTGGTAGTTCATCATCAATGTACTATAATGATGAATATTTAATGACTAGTGTAACATTTTATTACTCTAATTCATCGTGGAGATTACCTACAGCATTTGTAGTAAAGGATAATTAATTATGAAAAAAAATATTACATTTAAAAAAAGTTTATTAATTTATAGTCTTTTAGTTCTTTTGTTAGTATTTATATTTTTAATATATATTTTCTTTACATTAAAAGAATATGAAAAGAACCAAACTGGAGTATTTCTAAAGGGGAGTATTATATCTTTATCTGATAATACTTTAAAAGGCTATTTAAAAGATGCTAATTTAGAAGAAACATTACTAACTGATTATAAAAAACTAATTAATTCTAAAGATTTAGAATTTAAAAAAAGAGATGATAATAAGTTTAGTGCATCAGTTAATAATAGAGAATTATTTACAATTGAAACTAAAGTATTAAAAGAAAAAACAAAATTAGGGATGTTTACATATCAAGAAAGAGAAATAATAAATATTATTCCTAATTTAAGTAGAGGTTTAGTATATTATGATATTTTAATACCTAGTAATTATACTTTATATATAGGGGATAAAAAGTATGAAGAAAAAGCAATTTCAGAAGAAGAATATAAAGATTTAAGCTTTATGTATTATAATGGTACAATGCCTAAAATGAATAAATATGAAATAAATAATTTGACTAAAGAAGAAACTATTAAAGTAGAAGATTTTAATGGTAAAGTAGTTGATTTAAAAGTAGATAAATATTCATACACTGTAAAAGATAATGTTTATAGTTTTGATACTTATGATGATGCTGCATCTTTACTTAGCAGTGATGTTGATATTTGGAATGTAGCTCATACATGGAGTTTGTTCTTATCAAAAGACTTATCTGGGGCTTCATATGGACTTAATACAGTAAAAACTTTCTTAATCGAAGGAACAGAAATGTATAATATGGCAAATAGTTGGGCCCATAGTATTGATATAACATTTACAAGTAAGCATACACTAAAAAATCCTGTATGGACTAATGAAAAATTAAATAATTTTAGAGTGTATGGTAAAGATGCTTTTTCTTGTGAAGTTTATTTAGAAAAAAACATGGTAGTTAAAGGTAAAGACCAACAAGATGTTATGCATGACACATTATATTTTATAAAAAATAATGGTGAATGGAAACTTATGAATATTAAGAGCGTAAGCTAAGGAGAATGTTATGAATAAAGATGCAGTTATATTAATTCCTTGTTATGATCCAAATGAGAAGATTATGAAATCTTTCTTAAGTGAACTAACTAAAGAATTTAAAAATATCGTGTTTGTAGATGATGGCTGTAATAAAAAACATGATAAATATATGAAGGAACTTGCTAAGGATTTTCCTGTTGTAAAACATAATGTTAATTTAGGCAAGGGTAGAGGACTTAAAAATGGATATAATTATATTTTAAATAATTATCCTAAAGCTAAGGTTATCATTGCAGCTGATTGTGATGGCCAACATAGTGTTAAAGATATTAAAAAGTGCTATGAAGTAGCTCTTAAAAATATGGATTCTATAGTTTTAGGAGTTCGTGATTTTGATAAAGCAAATGTTCCTCTTAAATCACAGTATGGTAATAAATTAACACGTAATATTCTATATTTCTTTGTAGGAAAGAAGATTAGTGATACTCAAACTGGTCTTAGAGCAATGAGCTTAAATGTAGCTCGCAGATTAATTGAAATTCCTGGAGAAAGATATGAATATGAAACTAATGTATTAATAGCTTCTAAAGGATTTAAAATACCAATTAAAGAAGTAATTATTGATACTATTTATATTAATGATAATGCTACAAGTCATTTTAATCCTGTTAAAGATTCAATGCGTATTTATAAGTTCTTTATGTCTTATATTTTAGTTACTTTCTTTGCTTGGATTTTAGAAACATTATTTTTTGCTGGATGCTATGATTTAGTTGATGCCTTATACTCAGCACCATTATTCTTATTTGCTTGTAAGCTTTTATCTAGTTTAATAATATTACTTATAAATAAACACATTAATTTATTATATACAATATTAAATTTTATAACTGTTATAGTAATTGCAGTGTTTTTCCCAAAACACATAATTTTATTAAAGGTATTAATTGATTTAATTAAGTTTATAGGAAGTTTATTCTTGATAAATTTTAAAACAAAAAAAGAAGCATAAAAAAACACCATTTGGTGTTTTTTATTTTTCAGATTGATTTACTTCCATTATAACTGGTAGAATGATTGGCTTTCTTCCAGTTAAGCCATTTATAAATGGTAGAAGTTCTAAAATGATTTGATTTTTTAAATCTGTGTAAGAGTAGGTTGATTTGCTCAAGAAATTATTTACTATTTCGGAAATCTTCTTTTCTATTTTTTGCATTAACTCTTGGTTTTCATTTACAAGAACAAATCCTCTAGCAGTTACATTTGGTTTTAAAAGTAACTTTCTGGTAAGAGTATTAATATTTAAGATAGTAATAAGTATTCCATCTTGACTCATAAGCTTACGATCTTTAATAACAACACTACCAATATCTCCAACACGAGAACCATCAACATAAACATCTCCCGCTTGGATTCTACCATTACGTTTTACTTCACCATTTAATAGTTCAATTACATCACCATTAGTACAAATAAATGTGTTTTCTGGCTCGATTCCACAAAGCGCACCAATTTCTGTATGTCTTTTAAGCATTCGATATTCCCCATGCATTGGCATAAAGTATTTAGGTTTTACTATTCGAAGCATCC
>CAZSXH010000093.1:0-3924 GCA_964611015.1 uncultured Muribaculaceae bacterium | reverse complement strand
TTTTCATCTCAAGAATCTTCAAAACTGATTCATTTATTCGTTCTTCTTTTATTATTCCATCCTGCACAGCCTTAATCACTGCAGGTATTTGTTCTTCAAAATCTGTTGCACAGATTAAATCATTTCCAGCATTAATTGCAAGAATAGCTGCCTCTTCATTGTTGGTATATTTTTTTATGGCGGACATATATAAATCATCAGTTACAATTACTCCATCAAATTTCAAAATATTTCTTAGTATTTTATGTACCTTCAAAGAAAGAGATGCCGGATAATCAGAATCCATACTGTTAACAATATTATGAGATACCATAACCATATTAGCACCAGCTTCTATTCCTGCTTTAAAAGGTAAAAAGTCACTTTCTACAAAAGAGTCATAACTTCTAGTATCAATGGCAATACCAGTATGAGTATCAACATTATTACCATATCCTGGAAAATGTTTTAAAACAGAACCAATCTTTTCTTCTTTCATAACCTCAACAATATTTTTTATAACATATGCTGTTTTATTTGCATCTTCTTCCACAGTTCTTGAATATATGTAGTTATTTGGATCAGTAGAAACATCACTAACTGGGCCAAAATTAACATTTATTCCAAACTCTTTTAAAAAGCTTGATTTTTCTTTTGCATCTTCCACTACTTTTTCCATTCCACCATCGTTATATAAATCTTGCATTGATTGAAAAGGTTCATCTCTAAAGTATCTACTTACCCTAACTACTTTTCCCCCTTCTTCATCAACACCAATTAGCATAGGGATTTTTGCAGTCTCTTGATAACTTTTAATTTCTTTTATTACTTCATCTTTACTCTTATCTTTAAAATCACGTGCAAACATGATGTATCCTCCAAGATGATAGTTGGCTACTGCTTCTGTTTTTTCAGCACTAGGAACTCTTACAATAAACATCTGTCCAACCTTTTCTTCTAAAGACATACTAGCAAGTAGTAATTCTACTTCACTTGGTTCTTCCTTCTTATTTTCTTTATAAGAATATTTATATCCCAAAAATAAAAAGGATAAAACTACTATAAATAAAATATACTTCAATACTTTTTTCAATGTTATTCACCTACTTAAAGTATATCATATTTATGAGTATTTATCCTATTTTTTAATATTGTCTTCCTATATAAAGTCTAGTACTTGCTTTTTTACCACAAACAATACAAGGTCCACTTACTTCTTCATTTTCAATTAAGCATCTAGATTTAATACCAAAATCATCTTTAATTTTTGTTTCACAAGCAACATCTCCACACCAGTTAATTTTAATAAATCCTGACTTAGTATTTGCTATTTCTCTTAATTCTTCATAAGTGTTTGCATCATAAATCATACTATCACGTCTTGCTTTAGCACGATTAAACATATCTTTTTGAATTGTTTCTAACAATTCTTTTGCTTTTTCTGTTACTTCTTCAAATGATACTACAATTTTTTCAAGTGTATCACGTCTTACTAAAGTAACATTACCATTTTCTAAATCTCTTGCTCCAAGTTCAATTCTAATTGGATAACCTTTTACTTCTGCCTCAGCAAACTTAAATCCAGGAGTCTTATTAGAATCATCTACTTTAAATGTAATATTACTTGTCTTTAAAGATTCTTTTAATTCTTCTAACTTTTCAGATACATCTCCAATTGGAATAATAATTACTTTCCAAGGAGCAATCATCGGTGGTAAAACTAATCCATTATCATCACCATGAGTCATGATAATAGCTCCTATCATTCTAGTTGTTACTCCCCAACTTGTTTGAAACGGAGTTTTTAATGTATTATCTTGATCAGTAAATTTAATATCAAAAGCTTTAGCAAATTTATCACCAAAAAAGTGACTTGTTCCATTTTGTAATGCATATCCATCATACATCATTGCTTCTAGAGTATAAGTTACTTCTGCTCCAGCAAATTTTTCTTTATCAGTCTTTTTACCAGTAATTACTGGAAGAGCTAAATAATCTTCTTGGAATCTTTTATATACATTTAACATTCTAACAGCTTCTTCCATTGCTTCTTCTTTAGTTCTGTGCATAGTATGACCTTCTTGCCATAATATTTCTCTGCTACGAAGAAATGGTCTTGTTGTCTTTTCCCATCTAACGATAGTACACCATTGATTATATAATTTTGGTAAATCACGATATGTTTTTATAATCTTTTTATAATGATCACAGAATAATACTTCACTAGTAGGTCTTACACACATTCTTTCTTCTAGTTTTTCACTACCACCATGAGTAACCCAAGCAACTTCTGGTGCAAATCCATTAACATGATCTTTTTCAACATTTAATAAAGATTCTGGTATAAACATTGGCATTTGAATGTTTTCATGTCCAGTTTCTTTAAACATACCATCTAATGTCTTTTGAATTTCTTCCCAAATGGCATAACCAAGCGGTCTTATAATCATACTTCCTTTAACATTAGAATAATCTACTAAGTCAGCTTTCATGCATACGTCAGTATACCATTTGGCAAAGTCAACATCACGATTAGTTATTCCCTTAACTTCCATTATAAACCTCCTCCTTATTCAGCGTTAAATTCTTCTAATTTTTCATCTTCTGTTAATATTTTATTAACTTTTTCGGTAGCATCATTTAACTTTTCACTACAAAACTTAGCAAGTTTCATTGCTTCAGTGTATTTATTTATGGCATCATCTAAATCGACATTACCACTTTCTAGTTCTTTTACAATATTTTCAAGTTCTTGTAAGCTTTCTTCAAATTTCTTTTCTTTTTTTTCCATATCTATTTACTTCCTTCTGGTTTTGTTCTTTCTCTTGAGCTACCTGCTAATAATTCATCATATTTTTTATCAATTTCTTCCTTTTTACTTGGATCATATATAAAACTATCAAGTCTAGCTGCTATTTGTTCACAATCAGCAACTGGAACCACTTGTGTTTTAGAATGTTCTTGCATTTCTGATTCAATCATCATTAAATTAAGATCTCTTTCAGTAAGTAACTCATTAATAGCTAAATATAAATCAGCAATAAGTTTATCTATTTGTTCAATCTCAGTACCATTTTTGATTAATTCTTGTTTTAAAGCATTAACCTTATCTCTTACCACTGGCATAACAATATCTATAGCTCTTTGTTCTTTTCGTACTTCTTCTAGAATAGTTTCTTTTCTAATCTTTCTAAACTTACTAGTATCTCCTAAATAAGTAGGAATTGAAGCCACTGGCCCCATCACACAAGAAGTTAATGATAATGCTATTGCAGCCACTGGGATTGGTAATAAAATAGCAAATAAGCCAACACCAAGCGCTATAAATGCAAGACAATTCCCTATCATTGATTTCTTTGCCAATTTTGTGTATTTACGATAATTTATTACTACATCTTCAGCATAGTCTAATTCCTCTTTTTTTGCAGATTTTTCTTCTAAGGAAACAGCACTTTCTCCAAGTTCTATTTCTAGGCCATGTCTTTCTTCACGTAATTTTTCTTTTTTTAGTTTTGCCTTATTTAATTTTTTATTTAAGGTATTAATTACCTCTAAGTATTTATCCATTATCTTACCTCCATAACTTCAGCTTTTATTTGCCCTTCAAATAACTTTATATCTATTATATCATTAACTTTTACATCTTTACTAGATTTAATTATCTTTTTATCCGATTCTACTAAAGAGTATCCTTTTTCTAGTATTCCTAAAGGATTTACTAATTTTAATGTATTAACTAATAAATTGTATTTATTTTTCTTACTTTCAATTAAACTCATAGGATTTTGTAATACAAATGATAATCTAATTTTATTTAATTCTATTTCTTTTGTTTTTATTTTATCTTTAATATTATTATTTAATTTTTCAATTAAACCATCTAGCTTTTGTTCCTTAACTTCATACATTGCTAAAGGATTTTTCAAAATAAAACTTTGTTTTAAA
>CAZSXH010000092.1:0-3999 GCA_964611015.1 uncultured Muribaculaceae bacterium | reverse complement strand
ATGTCAATTAGTGAAGCAGATGAACTAATCGATTATACAGAAACTATTTTTAACAAATTTGGTATGGATAGTGATGTTTATCCAAGTAATATGGATGAAGCTAAAAAAATAAAAGAAGAAGTGGCTAAAGCTGGTGCAAGCTTATTAATTATAAAGCAAAAACATTTAGGTAGTGATAATTTACCAAAATATATTCATGGATTTACTGAATACTTAGAAAATGCTGGTGTAGAAGTTTTAGAACTTACTAAATGCAAAGATTATAAAAAAGTAAATGATCATTATGAAGTAACTATTACTTCAAAGAAAAAAGACAGCATTATAGAAGCTAAAAATATTATCATAGCACCTGGTAGAACGGGAGCAAAATGGGTACAAGAACTTGCTGACAATCATAAGATACCTTATATTTCTCAAAGTATTGAAGTAGGAGTTAGAGTGGAAGTAAGAAAAGAAATATTAGAAAGTATTACAAATACCATATATGATCCAACTATATTTATAAAAACTAAGACTTATGATGATGAAATAAGAACATTCTGTACTAATCCGGGAGGATATGTAACTAAAGAAAATTACTATGGCTATATATGTGTAAATGGTCATGCTTTAAAAAACAAAAAGAGTAATAACTCTAATTTTGCCTTTATTTCTAAAGTTAATTTAACTGAACCCGTTACTAATACGCGTGAGTTTGGAGAATCTATTGCTAAAATTGCTAATACTTTAGGTGGAGGTAAACCAATTGTTCAATCACTTAAAGATTTAAAAAGAGGAAGAAGAAGTACTGAATCAAGAATTAATAAAGGATTTTTAGAGCCAACTTTAAAAGATTGTGTAGCAGGAGATTTAGCTTTAGTTATGCCTCATAGAATAATAACCAATATTTTAGAAGGACTAGAAGTATTAGACAAGATTATTCCTGGAGTTAATAATGATGAAACGCTTTTATATGGTCCGGAAATAAAATTCTTTAGTAATGAAATTGAAACAGATAACAATATGAAATTAAAAGATGAATCAATTTATTTTATTGGTGATGGGGCTGGAAAAGCAGGGAATATTGTTACTGCAGCAGCAACTGGAATTGTGGCAGCAAAAGATATATTGAAAAAATAATATATCTTTTTTTTGATTCAGTTGATATAATTATTATTAGGAAGGTACTTAAAAATGAAAGACGCTTTATTTTATAAAATTATTAGACCAATCATTACATTTTTATTTAAGATAGTATATACTCCTAAAATAAATGGAAAAGAAAATATTCCTGCAAATGATGCAGTAATCTTAGCAGGTACTCATACTAATATATTAGATTGCTTACTTTTAATAAGCTCAACAAAAAGAAATATTCATTTTCTTGCTAAAAAAGAGTTATGGAAAGGACCTAAAAAAATAATCTTTTCTAATCTGGAATTAATTCCTGTTGATCGTAAAAATAAAGATCATCAAGCGATAGAATCAGCGGAAAAATATTTAAAAAGTAATTTGCTTGTTTGTATTTTTCCTGAAGGAACAACAGAAAAAGAGGGCAAACTATTGCCATTTAAAATGGGAACTGTAAAAATAGCAAGCGATGTAGATTGCCCTATAGTTCCATTTGTAATTAAAGGAAAATATCATCCCTTTTCACGAAGTCTTACTATAAAATTTTTAAAACCAATTAAAATTTCAGGAGATTTAGAAAAAGAAAATGATAGATTTAGAGAAATTATAAGAAAAGAAAGAGAGAGTAAAGAAATATGAAAATGCCTTTTTTATATCGTATTGGAAGACTTATATTAGGACCTATTTTTAAGTGGTATTATCATCCAACAATTATAGGTAAAGAAAATATTCCTACATCAGGATCTATATTAATCGTAGGTAATCATAAACACCTTTATGATCAATGCTTAACAATTGTTGCTACCAAAAGATTTATTAGATACATGGCAAAAAAGGAATATTTTGATAATAATAAAGTTGCTTGGTTTTTCAAAGGAACAGGTTGTATTTCAGTAGATCGTGCTCATAAAGATGAGGATGCTAAGAATAAAGCTATTGATACTTTGAAACAAAATGGAGCAGTAGGATTATTTCCTGAAGGAACAAGAAATAAAACAAAAGAATTTTTACTTCCATTTAAGTTTGGAGCAGTATCTATGGCTAAAAAAACAGATTCTTATTTAGTACCATTTGGTATAACTGGTGATTATGTATTTCGAAGTAAAAACTTAGTTATCCGTTATGGTAAACCATTTAAAGTAACAGATATGGATTTAGAACAAGCAAATGAACTTTTATATAAAAAAGTAAGTGATTTGATGAAAGAAAACTTAAAAAGCAAATAATTGCTATTACTATGTGTTTATGTTAATATAGTAACTATAAAAGAAGTAGGTGTAGGAGTGAAAAAGATTATTAATAAACATAATGTTTTAATTTTATTGTATTGTTTTATTATTTCGTTTATTATTCTTATGTTTACTTCTAAAAACTCTTTTTTATATCCTTTTAATGATTGGGTAGATGCCAATGCCTTTTTTACAGTAGGAAAGGGTATGATTCGAGGAATTGTTCCTTACAAAGATATATTTGAACAAAAAGGACCATTCTTATATTTAATATATGGTTTTGCATCTTTAATAAGTTATACTTCTTTTCTTGGAGTTTTTATTCTTGAACTATTATTTTGGACATTGTCTTTATTCTTCTTATATAAATTATTGAAAATATTTGTAAGTACTAAGACCAGTTTAATAGTTATACCTTTATTTACTACGATTATTTGCACATCTTTTTCTTTTACTCATGGTGGAAGTTGTGAAGAGTTTATGTTACCGTTTTTTATGATAACATTGTATTATTTCTTTAAACACTTTATGGTAAGGGATTTAAATAAAAAAGAGATGTTATTTAATGGAATAATTGCTGGACTAGTTTTATTAAGTAAATATACACTTCTTGGATTTTGGATAGGATTTACTTTTGCTATATTTATAGATTATATACTAAAAAAAGATTATAAAAAAGCAATTATATATCCATTTGTTTTACTTGGAGGCATGTTTATTCCTTTTTCGTTATTTCTTATTTATTTCGGAATAAATAATGCAATATTAGATTTTTTTAAAAATTATTTTATAGTTAATATTACAGGATACGGTGAAAAGGTAAGTATATTTAAAAAAATAGGTTTGATTTCTATAGGCTTTTTTAAAAGCTTAAGATACAATATTGTATCTTTAATCTTATATATTATTCTATTAATAGGATTATGGAAATTTGATATTCCTAAAAGATCTAAGATATTATTTTTAATAATGTTATTTATATCAATATTCTTTGTATATTTTGGGTTGAAATTTTATCGCTATTATACGCTATTTGTATTATTCTTTATATGTGTACCACTCATTATTATATTTAGAGTTTTAGATAAATTAATAATTAAGATAGATAAAAAATACTTTGGTATTATTATGGGAATAACATTAATTATCTCAATAACATGTTCTAATTATTTTGCTAACTTTAAAGAATTTAGAGAAGTAAAGAAGGAAGATTTATTTCAGTATAAATATGCTGATATTTTGAAAAATGATAAGAATGTAACTCTCGTAAACATGGGACATTTAGATTGTGGTCTTTATACAATCAGTGGAATATTACCAACAACATATTTTTTTGAAGCTCAAAATATTCCTTATGAAGCATTTCCCGATATTCTTGATTCATTTTTAGAGTATATTAAAAACAAAACTACAACTTATATTATTTATTACACAAAATTAAATATTGATAAATTAAAATCTAAAGAAATTGAATTGTTTGAAAATTATGAATTATTAGAAGAAAGTATTCAATATTTTGAAAACAAAAAATTTCATGGATATTTATTTAAAGTAAAGGAAGGATAGATTATGGAACCAATATTGTATTTAGTTATACCTTGCTATATACAAAAGCAATACAAGAGATTGCCGATAAATACGGACTCAAGGTGATATATGA
>CAZSXH010000091.1:0-4002 GCA_964611015.1 uncultured Muribaculaceae bacterium | reverse complement strand
GAATTAGAAGACATTGAACTTGAGTATCCAGAATTTGCTTATAGCAATAGCCCTACTAAAAGAGTCGGGGGAGAAGTAATTGATAAATTTCAAAAAGTAGTAAGAGATAAGCCTATGCTAAGTATTCAAGATGTATTTAGTGAAGAAGAAGTAAAAGAGTTTGATAGCAAAATAAAAAATGATGGGTTTAGTCCTGAATATGTATGCGAGTATAAAATCGATGGTTTAGGAGTTGCTTTAATATATGAAAAAGGGAAGTTAGTTAGAGGAATTACTAGAGGTGATGGTCTTGTTGGTGAAGACATTACTCATAATGTTAAAACGATAAAAAGTATTCCACTTGAGTTAAATAGGCCAGTAGATATCGAAGTTAGAGGAGAAATATTTATGCATAAAGATACTCTAGCTAAGATAAATGAAGATCGAGAAAAAAAGCATTTACCATTATTACAAAACGTTCGTAATGCCGCAGCAGGATCAATTCGTCAGTTAGATTCTAAAGAAACTGCCAAAAGAATGCTTGATAATTTTATTTATTATTTACCTAATCCAGAAAACTTTGGAATTAAAACGCATAAAGAATCTTTAGAGTTTATGGAAAGTTTAGGATTTAAAGTAAATCCTGTTAATAAAAAGGTAAAAGATCTTGATGGGATTTTAAAGTTTATTGAAGATGCTACGAAGAAGAGAAAAGAGTTATCTTATGAAATCGATGGAGTAGTTATTAAAGTAAATGATATAACTATACAAGAATCTTTAGGAACAACTGCAAAGTATCCAAAATGGGCAGTGGCATATAAGTTTCCAGCAGAAGAAGTATTAACTAAATTAAAAGATATTATATTTACGGTAGGAAGAACTGGTAAGATTACTCCAAATGCAGTTTTAGAACCAGTTATAGTAATGGGTTCAACTATAAGAAGAGCAACTTTACATAATGAAGACTATGTATTAAGTAAAGGTTTAAAAATTGGGGATATAGTATCAATTAAAAAAGCTGGAGATGTTATTCCAGAAGTAGTTGAAGCAAAGATAATGCGTAGAAGTGGAAATGAAATAGATTTTGTGATGATTCATGAATGTCCAATGTGTAATAGTACACTTGTAAAAAAAGAAAACCAAGCAGATTATTATTGCTTAAATCCAGAATGCCCTAAAAGAAATATTGAAAGTATTATTCACTATGTATCTAGAGATGCCATGAATATTGAAGGGCTAGGAGATGAAATCATCGAAGAGTTATATAATCTTGGATTTGTAAAAAATATTTTAGATTTATATGATTTGGAAAGCAAGAAAAAACAAATTATGGAATTTGATGGTTATGGTGAAAAGAGTTTAAATAAGATTATTGAAAACATCAAGATATCTAAAGAAAATAGTTTAGAAAGATTGTTATTTGCTCTTGGAATAAAAGAAGTAGGAACCAAGACTGCTAAAATACTTGCTAGTAATTTTAGTTCTATGGATATGTTGTTAGAAGCAACAATAGAAGAGCTTACTGCTATCAGAGATATCGGAGATATAACAGCACGTAGTGTATATGAGTTTATGCAAAATAATAAAGACTTAATTGCAAGTTTAAAAGAATTAGGCATAAATATGAAATATAAAGGAATAAATCGTGGCAATAATGATTTAGTTAGTGGTAAGAAATTTGTTATAACTGGAACTATTGAAGGAATGGGTAGAAAAGAAATAAAAGAGATAATTGAAAGTTATAATGGAGTTGTTTCTGAATCAGTAAGTAAAAATACTGACGTCGTAATTGTAGGGGCAAATCCTGGAAGTAAATATCAAGATGCCCAAAGACTTGGTATCATGATTTGGGATAATGATAAAACTTTAGATGTATTAAATAGTTTGCATTAAGAATGATAAAATAGTATAATTATATTACTTAAGAGGTGAAGAAATTTAGAATAAATTGAAAGAATTATGGGGGAATAATAAAGTTCTAATAGTTCTTGGAGGTATCCTTGTTGTTTGTTTCATCGCTATTTTAATCGTAACTTTTTCTTTCTTTTTAGGAGGAAGTAAATCTGTTTATGGTGATCGACTAAAAAAACAAGAGAATGTCAAAGTGACTGATAACTTTAAAAATGAATATATTGCAAGTTTAACTGCAGATAAAGATATTGAATCAGCAAAAGTAGAAGTTAAAGGAGCAATAATTTATGTAACAATTAATTTTGTTGGAGATATTTCTCTAAATGATGCTAAAAGTAAAACTGCAGCATCACTTGCCTCATTTAGCGAAGAAATACTTGGTGTTTATGATTTAGGTTTTACTATTAAAAGTCCTAAAACCGAAAATACAGATGGCTTTACCATGCTTGGAGCTAAAAATGTTGCAGGTACTGGCTTAAGCTGGAGAAATGATACTCAAGTAGAAAGTGAAGAGTAGTAATGAAAAAGAAAAAAAGCGTAATAATAATTATACTAAGTGTTATAGTAGTTGCTTTAATTGCAGTTCTTTTATACTTTGTTTTATATGATAAAAATAAACTAACAGTAGTAGAAAGAAATTGGGTTAATGAAAACATTAGTACTATCCAAAATATTAATGTTGTAAATGATGCTAATGTTTTTGGTAAAAATGGTAGTGGTGTTTTCTATTCATTTATCGATTCTTTTAAAAATGAGTATGGACTTACTATTAATCCAATTACATATAATATTGGAACAATTCCAAGTGGTATTACTTTTGGGGTAAAAAATAAAGCCGCAGATGATGATGTAATTTTTTATACAGATCATTATGTAGTAGTAGGTAAATCAAGTGAAAATTTGGCAACTGAAGATAATTTAAATGGTAAAACAATTGGGATTTTAGCTAATAGTTTAACTTATGTATCAACATATTTAAAAAATTCATCTAATGTATCATTTACTCAATTTGAAACTGAAGAAGAATTATTACAAGCTATGGGATCAACTGTTAATTATATGATTGTTCCTTTAATGGAATATTTAGATATAATTTTAAGTGAGAATTATTATGTTTTATATCATTTAAGTGATATAAAGACTTATTATGTTTTAGATACTGATGATTCTACTTTATCAAGAATCTTAAAAAAATATTATAATAAATGGCAAGATAACTTTGAAAAAGCATATAATGATTCTTTATTTGACACATTTACTTCTGCTATGAAAATTACTGAAACAGAAATAGATTCAATGCAAAGTGTTAGCTATAACTATGGCTTTGTGAATGCATCTCCATACGAAGTTATAATGGGAGGTAAATATGGCGGAATAAGTGCTGTATATTTAAGTAAATTTAGTGAATTTGCAGATGTTGAATTTAACTTTAAAAAATACAGTAGTTTTAAAAAGTTTGAAAGTGCTGTAAAAAAAGGTGAAATAGATTTATATTTTAATTATTATAATTATTCTGATAATTACAATAGTACTGCAGGTTTAAATATTGAATACGTTGTAGCAGCTCCAAGAAAAGATAATACAGTTATAAAATCAATTTATTCTTTAATTGGAAAGACTGTTTATGTTCAAAAAGATAGTAAAATACATAATTATGTAAAAGGAATCAGTGGAATTAATGTTAAGACATTTAGTACAACTAAAGAATTATTTAAACTAAATAAAAAGAATGTATATTTAGTACTAGATAAAAATACATTTGAATATTATAGTGATAAAAATTTAAATAATTATACTGATCGTTATAGTAGCTATATCTCTGGAAAATATACATTTAAAGTTAAAACAAGTAGCTCTTTATATAGACTTTTAAATAAATATGTTGAAGTCTTAGATGAAAATGAAATAATTTTAGAAGGACTTGAAAATCATTATGAAACTGTTAAGAGTGGATCTGTAATCACAAAAGTAGCAGAGTATACTCTTTATGCCATAATAATAGTTATAGTTATTGCATTAATAGTTATTAAGAAAAGTAAGAGAATTAGTATTGCTAGACCTTCGCCGTGAAGATCTCAAAGAGCGGCGACCTCCAGTTCGTAAACTAATGAA
>CAZSXH010000090.1:0-4304 GCA_964611015.1 uncultured Muribaculaceae bacterium | reverse complement strand
AGGCCAACAAGCCCCAACATTATCTGGAGGAGAAGCTGGACGTGTTAAGCTAGCAAAAGAATTACAGAAAAAAGCAACAGGTAAGTCAATATTTATTTTAGATGAACCAACAACAGGACTTCATTCTGATGATATTAAAAAGCTATTAATGATTTTAAATAGAATTGTTGATAATGGTGATACAGTTGTCGTTATTGAACATAACTTAGATGTTATTAAAGTGGCTGATCATGTAATTGATTTAGGACCTGATGGTGGAAAATATGGTGGGGAAGTTGTTGCCACTGGAACTCCAGAACAGATTGCTAAATGTAGTAATTCTTATACAGGTGAGTTTTTAGCAAAAATTTTAAAATAAAGGATAATTATCCTTTATTTTTTCTATCAAATTGATATAATATAAAATAGGGAGTGAAAAATATGAATAGATATATTTTTACAATTGGAGCATTTAAAATCGAATGGTATTCAGCATTAATTGTCATCGGTGCTATGATTGCTATTACTATGGCAATGAAAGAAGCCAAGAGATATAATTACTCAACTGATTTTATTTTTAATATGTGTTTTTGGACAATTATTTTTGGTATTATTGGAGCTCGTTTATATTATGTGTTGTTTAATTTAGAATTTTATACTAATTTCTTTGATGTTTTTAAAGTTTGGGAAGGAGGTCTTGCTATTCATGGTGGTTTAATTGCGGGAGCACTAACTCTTGTAATTTACTCTAAAAAATATAAGGTTAGAACTACCAGAATGCTTGATTTTATTGTCCCAGGATTGTTGATTGCTCAAGCTATTGGCAGATGGGGAAACTTCTTTAATAGTGAAGCTCATGGTGCTGCCACAACTTTAATGCATTTACAAGAGTTACATATTCCTCAGTTTGTTATTGATGGTATGAATATTGGAGGTATTTACTATACACCTACATTTCTATATGAATCTTTATGGTGCTTTTTTGGATTTTTAATTATTTTAATTATTCGTCGTTTTAAGTTTACTAAAGTTGGTCAACCATTTGCGTTTTATTTAATGTGGTATGGTGCTGGAAGATTCTTTATGGAAATGATGAGAACTGATGCTCTAATGCTTGGAGGATTTAAGATGGCTCAAATCGTTTCTGTTATTATGGTTTTAGTTGGCCTTGCTATAATAATGATTACTAGTAGAAAAGGTCGCTATGAAGATTTATATGATCAAGATGATAATCAAGTGGTAAGGTTTTAAAGGAGGCTTTAAATATGTATGATATTATAATAGTTGGTATGGGCATCGGTGGTATCACCGCAGGAATTTATGCTAAAAGAAGTAATAAGAATGTATTATTAATTGATAAAGGGACACCTGGTGGACTTCTTAATAATATTGATATAATTAGTAATTATCCAGGACTTATAAATGTAAAGGGAACTGATTTTTCTGATATGTTATTGAGTCAAATTGAAGATTTAAAGATTCCTTATAAACTAGAAGAAGTAGTATCTTCAAAATTAGATGGAGAAATTAAAGAGATTACTACAACAAAAGATACATATAAAGCAAAGAAAGTTATTATAGCTGTTGGTAGAAAACCTAAATACTTAGGATTAGATAATGAAAAAGATTTTCTAGGTAAGGGATTATCAACTTGTGCCGTATGTGATGCTTATTTTTATAAAGATAAAAATGTTGCAGTTGTTGGAACTGGAAACAGTGCTTTAAGTGAAGCGATATATTTATCAAAGGTTGCAAGCAAAGTTTATTTAATTAATCGCCGAGATGGATTCAGAGGAGAAGAAATCTTAGTTGAAGAAATAAAGAACAATGACAAAATAGAAATAATTTATAATGCTAATGTAAAAAAAATGAATGAAACAGATGGTAAACTTGAATCCGTAGAATTAGATAATGGAAATACTATTGAAGTTTCAGGTTTGTTTATTTATGTTGGTTATCGACCTGCAACAGAATTTGTTGATAAGAGTATTTTAGATGAAGAAGGATATGTTACAGTTAATGAAAACTTAGAATCAAATATTGCAGGAGTTTATGCAATTGGAGATGTAATTAGAAAAGATGTTTATCAATTGGTAACTGCTACATCTGATGGAGCAAGAGTTATTTATAACATGAAATGGTAAAAGAGAAGTTTAACTTTTCTTTTTTTATTAAGTAAATTGTGTTAGAATAAAAAACAGTGATTTTTATGAACAAGAAAATAATTGCGATTTTAAGTGTGTTAGTAATAGTATTATTTGTATTTAGCCTTTTTTGTTATGAAAACATTTTAAAAGTAAAACATGAAAGTTCTAGTACATATACAAGATCTTTTAAAACTTTAGAAAATATAAATGCAAAAGTAAAATTTTTAGAAAGTGCTTATCTTGTTCATGTAAATACTTCAAAAAAAGCCGAAGAACTAAATAGTGAATATAACGTTAACTTTTTAAATGATTATGAGAAAATTAACTCATCCTTATTATATATAGAGAAGTTTTTACTTTCTTTTAATAAATCATTTTTTAAAAGATTATGTGATGATGATAAAACAATTAACATTTATTTAGCTAGTAATATTAAAAGAAAAGAAGATAATGTAACCATCGCTGGAGTTTATTATAAAAATGCGCATGGTTATAATATTGTAATTAATGCCAAGAAATATGAAGAAATACCTAATATCTTGGCTCATGAGCTTATGCATTTAATCGAAGACTTTTTAGAAGAAAAAGGTGTTACTTTTGATGCTTGGGATTTACTTAATCCAAAAGACTTTAAATATAACTCTAATAACAATAATAACTATTCAGATGTTTATTTTATAGATAAATATGCAAAACTTAGTTCTAGGGAAGATCGAGCAAGCATTTTTCGAGCTATTTATGAAGGAAAAAGTTTTAATGATTATCCAAAACTTGAAGCTAAAATGAATTATCTGAAAGAAGTATTATTAATAAATATTCCAGAGTTAAATTATTTACCTATTTTTATTGCTTAGTTCTTGACTGATGTATAAACATTGTATATACTATAAATGGAGGGAATAAGTTATGGAAAGTAAGATACAAAAATGGGGTAATTCTAATGGTGTTAGAATCCCTAAAGTTTTTTTAGATGCTTTAGATTTGAAAAAAGATGATTTGGTTGATATAAAAAAAGAAGAAGATAAAATTATTATTACTAAGATAAAAAGGGAAAAAGTTTCTTTAAAAGAAAGGATAGAAAAATACGATGGTCCCAATTTGTGCGAAGAGTTTACTTGGGATGATAAAGTGGGTAAAGAAATATGGTAAATTATATTCCTAAAGAAAAAGATGTAGTATATTTGGATTTTAGTCCAATTAAAGGTCATGAGCAAAGTGGGGTAAGACCAGCTTTGGTAATAAGCAGCAAAGTATTTAACCAGTTTACTAATATGGTAATCCTTTGTCCTATTAGTACAAATACGAAGAATTTCCCCACTCATTATGAGCTTAAAAGCACCAAAAAGATAAAAGGCTCAGTATTATGTGAGCATATTAGAAGTATAGATTATAATATGAGAAACTTAAAAAAGATTGAACAATGTTCAAGTGAAGATTATGACAATGTCCTTGACTTAATTAAAAGTTTCTTTGAAAATAATTAAACACGTGATAAAATAAGGATGGAGATGGAATTATGAAAGTTAGAACACGTTTTGCCCCAAGTCCAACTGGGTTTATGCATATTGGTAATTTAAGAACAGCAATATTTGAATATCTTCTTGCCAAAAAATATGATGGTGATTTTATTTTAAGAATCGAAGATACAGATCAAGAACGTAAAGTTGAGGGAGCAATTGATTTTATATATAAAACTTTAGAATTGTGTGGTTTTCAAATTGATGAAGGTCCGATGAATGAAAAAGGATATGGTCCATACATTCAAAGCGAAAGAAAAGATTTATATAAAAAGTATGCTTTAGAATTAGTAGAAAAAGGACAAGCATATTATTGTTTTTGTACAGAAGAAGAATTAAATGCCATGAGAGAAAAGGCAAATCTACGTAAAAAACCATTTTTATATGACGGAAGATGTTCACGTTTAAGTAAAGAAAAGATAGAAGAAAATTTAAAAAACGGTGTTCCTTATGTTATAAGGCAAAAGATGCCTAAGACGGGAGTTACTGTTGTTGAAGATGTTGTTGATGGAAAAATTAAAATTGATAATAGCATTCTTGATGATCAAATTTTATTGAAAAGTGATGGTTTTCCAACATATAATTTTGCAAATGTTGTAGATGATCATTTAATGGATATAACTCATGTTATAAGAGGGAAAGAATATTTAGACCAAACTGC
>CAZSXH010000089.1:0-4340 GCA_964611015.1 uncultured Muribaculaceae bacterium | reverse complement strand
TTTTCGTTAAAACTTAAAATAAGTCGATCATCTAAGTTAAATCCTTTTTCTAAAAACGGTAATAAATATCCCATTATAGCCCTTTTATGAGTAAATATAGCGATATTTTTACTATAATTATTTTTTATAATACGATTTATTGCCAAATTCATTCTTTTACTAACATCATTCAAAGACTCTCCTCGATTAAACTTAAAATCAAAATCTCTTTCTTGCATAAATCTTAACATTTTAATATTACGATTACCCATGTCTCCAATTTTAGCATCATTCAAAAAAGAATTAATATTTATTTCAGTGTCTTTTACATGAGCATAATACTTAGCAGTTGCTAAAGAAGAAGCATAACTAGAAGAATATATTACATCAGCATCTATCTTCTTAGTTATCTTTATTGCAGCCTTTTCTCCCTCCATCGAAAGTGGCCTTGTTAGTCTTTTTTCTAACAAACTTTCATCTGTCTCATAAGTTATTCCATCTAAAACCAAATTATTACTGATTAAATATAATGTCATGCTATCGCCATCCTTAATATCATTGTAACAAATACTTAAAAGAAAGTAAATTTTTTAAAAATAACATTTACAAAAAGCTAAATATAGTTTATATTAAAATTAGGAAGTGGTTTTGATGAAAAAGAAGATTATAGATTTATTTGTTGAAGATACAATTTGTCTTACTTTTAAAAACATCAAAATCGCACTTGGAATTAAAGAAGGAACTACAGAACTAACTGTTGCTTTAAAAGATTTAATAGAAGAAGGTGTCTTATCTTTTAGCAAGGAGTTTTCTCGCTATTATAAAACACCATTTAACAAATATATTGAAGATGTTAAGCATCTTTTTCAAGAAGACGTTAATATATCTTTTGATGATATATATTCTTCTTTAGAAGGAATTTCTAAAGAAGATTTAAAACTAGTTTTAAATGACCTCGAATTAGGCGGAAAGTTATATCATGATGATGAAACTGATCGTTATTATAATATTCCATCTAATTTTTTTATAAATAAAATACTCGGATTATTTACAACTTGTTCTGATACTTTATCATTAGATGATATTCGTTTATATATGAACTTAAAAATGAGCAATCCTATTCTAATTAATCTATTAAAAGAGTTAGAAAAGCAAGGAAAAATATTTTATAATCCTGATGAACTTTTATATTGCTTATTTCCATCAGCATATTTTATAAATATTTTAAAAGATATTTTTGCTGTAAATCCAACATGTTTTAGTTTTAAAGAAATTGCATTTTTACTTGATAATGAAATGTCTTCAGATGAGTTAAAAGAAAAACTAAATACTTTAGAGCTTCTCGGAGAAATCTACTATGACGAAAATGATGAAAAGTATCATAGTATGCCAAATAATTATGCTGTTGCTAAAGTAACTGATATTTTTGAAGAAGAAGGAGCTATTTCCCTTTTAGTTGATAATGAATATTATAAGATTCCATATAATGATCCAGATCTTAAGAAAAAAGATAAATTGCTTGTTTCTATAAACAATGATAAAGTTAGAGTTATTAAGAAAATAAACAAAATAAAAGTATTTAAAACACCAGATCTAGATAAAATCATATATCTATTCTACCCTTATAAAAAAGGTATGACATATAACGCGATTAAGACTTATTTAGGTGGTTACTTTGGACCATATGAAAAACTTAAAACTGTTTTAATGAAATTGGAAAGTGAAGGCATTTTATTTTTTGATGAACAAAATGCTTTATACTACCCTTTAACTCATGAATATATCAAAGCAGAAGTTGAATGTATGAAAAAAGGCTTAATGTTTATAAGAGTTAATAATCACAGAAAAGTACTGCCAGAAAGCATTGCTAATGATGTAATACCAAATGACACAATAATTATTAGAAAAGCTGGAGATACCTTTGAACTTGTTAAAATACTAGAACGTTACAATGGTGAAGTTGTTTGTGAAATCGGAGAAAATGATATTCATGCAGTAAGTAATGCTTCATTAAAAGTACATATGGATAAAAAAGAATTAGAAAAACTTAATCTTCCATTAGGTACACGCATTTTAGTGAGACTTTTAACAACAAAGACTTCAAAAGGATTTGATGTTGAATATTTAAAAACTCTTGGTCATAAAAACGACTTTGACGCTGAGTTTGATGCCATTGCTTATAATAACGGTTTTGTAACTCAATATAGCGAAGAAGAATTAAAACAAGTAGAATCAATACCAAAATCTGTCACAGAAGAAGAAAAAATCGGACGTGTTGATTTAACTGATGAATGTATATTTACGATAGATGGTTCTCATACCAAGGATATGGATGATGCTGTAGGAATCAAAATACGTGAAGATGGCAACTATGAACTAACAGTTTCTATTGCTGCAGTTAATCACTATATCAAATTTGGTAGCCCCTTATGGAAAAGAGCTGAAAGAAATACCACTAGTCTTTACATGATTGAAAGAGTTTCTCATATGCTCCACTCTCAAGTATCAAATGGTGTATGCTCACTTAATCCTGGAGTTGAAAGACTTGCTAAAACATTTAGATTAATAATCAATCATGAAGGTAAAATAATAGATTTTGAATTTTTAGATGCGGTAATTAAATCTAGAAAGAAAATGACTTATGAAGAAGTAAATCAAATTTTAGTAGATGGTATTGTACCTGAAGGATATGAAGAGTTTGTACCGGATTTATTAAAAATGCAAGAACTTTCCCAAATTCTTACCAATCGTCATGAACGTGAAGGTTCACTAGATTTTGAAGGTAAAGAAGTAAGATTTATATTTAATGATGATGGTCAAATTACCGATGTTGAAACGGTGAAATCTGGACCTGCCGAAAAATTAATTGAAAACTTTATGGTTGCTACTAATGAAGCTATGGCAGAATTTATGCTAAACTTAGGAATTACATTTATTTATCGTAATCACGAAATTCCTTTTAATGATAAGATAGAAGAAACAACAACATTATTAAAAAGTTTAGGATATAAAGTTGATAAATTAAAAAATGCAAATGATCCTCATTTAATTCAAAAAACCATTGAAGCATTGCGAACTAAAGAAGAATTTATTGTTCTTTCTACTCTACTTTTAAGAAGTATGAAAAAGGCTTACTTTAGTCCAAATAACAAAGGACATTTTGCTTTAGCTTTAAGAGCATATTCTCAAACCACATCACCAATTAGAAGATTCTTAGATTTACTTATTCAGTATATCTTAGATAATCTAGAAAAAATATGTAATCCTAATTATGATATTGAAGAATTAAAATATTATGTTTCATCAATGTGTGAAAGAGCTTCTATAATGGAAAGAAATGCTGACAAAGCTGAATATGAAGCTGATAGGTTATATATGGTTAATTATTGTTTAGCTAATCCAGAACAAGAATATGAGGCCTTTATTCAAGAAATAACATCACAATATGCAGTTGTAAAAACTAAACAATTAATCGAAGGTATAATTTATTTTGAAGATATAAATGATGGTGATTTTGAATATAGACCTAATTCTAAATCGATATTCAGTCCAAAGACTAAAGAGCAAATATTTATTGGTTCAAAATTATTATTAACATTAAAAGGCGCTGATAAAGAATACCGAATAATATATTTTAAAGGAAATACCCCAAGTAAAGATTTAACCAGAAAAAGAGAGTTACCTACTCATGAGTAAGTAACTCTTTTTCTTCTTTATTAATGAGTGCTATATCAACACTATTAATACTATCAAATCTTTTTGTTATTTTTTCACTTGTTGTATGAAGTTCATCAATACTTTGATTTACACTTTTTACATTTCTTGCAAGTTTTTCCCATCTTTCTTTATATCTACCAAACTCTATACTTAGTTTATTTAATTCATCATGAATAACTTTTGTATACTTATCACGTTCCATGTTTTTAAGAATCATACTAATAATAGAAAGTGTACTTATTAAAGTTGTAGGTCCTGCAATCCAAACTTTCTTAGTATAAGCGTAATTTAATAATTCTGGATGATATGCATTTATTTCCGCAAACAAAGCTTCTGCAGGTAAAAACATAATAGCCTCATCACTAGTTTCACCTGGAATAATATATTTTTCACTAATATCATTAATATGCTTTTTAACATCTGCCACAAATAGTTTTTCAGCTTGAATTCTCTCCTCTTTTGTTCTGCCTTTATCTGTCATTTTTTGATAGTTTTCAAGTGGAAACTTAGAATCAATAGCAATTGTACCTAAAGGCGCTGGAGCATATAATAAAGCATCTGCGATAAAACCATTTGAAAACTTATACTGAGTTTTATAAATTCCATTTTTATTACTACCAAAAGCATTATTTAATATATATTCT
>CAZSXH010000088.1:0-4384 GCA_964611015.1 uncultured Muribaculaceae bacterium | reverse complement strand
TAGTTGTATGCGGGGTTGATACCTTTACGCTTGGTAACTGTGAAGAGGTTTTCAGACTAATAATTTATTTAATAAATCTCCATATATAACTGTTTCTTTTGAAGCTAAATTAAATGTTTTTTTATTTAATTTACTTGCATATCTTAACCCTTTTACAAAAGCATAAGCAGCATCTTCCTTAGTGATTACATCTACTAAATCTTTTTTTCTACCATGATACATGAAGCTTTCACTTAAAGGATTACTTAGTACTAAAGGCAATCTATAGATAGTATAATTTTTAAGTTTGCTCTTAATTAATTTTTCTGTATCTAATTTTGCTTTAGAAAAGTAATCGTATTGTTCTAAAGTTATTTTACTTTTAACACTTGGATTTTTTATGTTCTTATACATACTAGTAGTAGATGCATAAAACAAATGACATTTTGGATTATAATAAGAAATTGCTCTTACAATATTTTCACAACCATTATAGTCAATCGCTTCCGCTAAGCCTTTTTTCATATCTGAAAGCGGTGGTAAAGCAGATGCCAGATTAATTATATAATCATGGTCTTTAACTAATGCTTCTAATAAAACTCGATCAGTTACATCTCCATATAAAATGTTTACTCTTCTTTTAAAACGTTTAAATCTTTGAAACGTTGTCTTGTTTTTTAAATCTAATACTGTAATTTCATATTTTCCTTCTGCAAGTAAGTATTTTATGACATGTAATCCAACTGCTCCAGCTGCACCAGTGACTAATACCTTCTTCATCGTTTTACTTCCCTTCTTATATTAAATTAATCATTATTAATAAAATTATCCCAATAATTATACCATATATTGTTTCTTTTTTCTTTATGTTTGCTAAAACTTCTTTTAAAAGTTCAAAAATTAAAATATGAAGTATCATTCCTAGAGTTATGGCAATAATAATACCTTCAAATATGATATTAAATTCTCCAAAGATACTAAACAACAAACCTCCAAAAAAGCCAGATAGAACAAGCATTACTATTAAGACTATACTTTTTTTATCTTTGTTGTAAGTAGCAATTTGAAAACCAAAAGGTAAATTGTGAAGACCAATACCTAAAAGCATTAAGACTCCACTTTTCAAAGAAGTCACAGCAACACTGTATAATGCCATTCCTTCTATTATATTATGTAAAAGAAGTGCTAATATTGTTATAATTCCAATGTGTTTTAAATGATCTTGATGATCACTTTCCTCTTCATCGTTTTCATGGTGATCATGATGATGATGTGGGATTAATCTATCCATCGCCATTAAAACAATAAGACCAAGTAATACAAATAAAGCAACCCACCATTTATTTAGTTCAATTAATTCTGGAATCAAATCTCCAACTATTAAGCCTATTATAACTATTGCAGCCGTTGCTATTGAGGCAACAGCAATTTCTTTTTTATGGTTAGCAAAATGATAAACTATAATACCAACTAAAAAAAATAAGCCACTTAAAAAAGTTAATATCAAAGCCATATCACAACCTCATTTCCTATTAAATTATACTCTATTTTAGTCATAAAAAAAAGGACCAAACGTCCTTTAATTTTCTTTTAATTATTCAGCTGTTGTAGTTGTATCTACAATTTCTTCTCCAGTTGTACAATCAACGTGAGCAAATCTTATAGATGCATCATATAATTTTCCAGCATTTTCATTTTGATTTAAGTTTAAGTTAACAAGTGTAACTGTTAAATCCCAAGCATCAGATTGTTTTCTTGGTGCATTAGTATCTTTTCCATCTTCACTAATAGCTGCTAAAATTGAAATTCTATGAATATAGTCTGTTCCATCTGGAGTTGTAGGTATTCTATATTCCATTGCAGTATCGCTTCCTAGTAAATCTTTATTTCCAAGTGTTGTAATATCTACAGCATTTGCTAAAGTTACAGGTTCTTGAGCTACTTGATCTCCAACTTTAGAAGTTTTAACAGCAGTTAAAGTTAATTCAGCTTGACGAGTTGTACCTTTTGCTTCATCTGTTACATTGTCTTTAGAATAAACAAATGGATTCTTACCAATACTTAAAACTGCAGTATAGCAATATTCAGTTGTTGAAGTAGAACCATTACTAGCACTAAATTCTACAGTTCCTGAAGATGTACCAACTCTATTTGGTTGTCCTTCAGCAAAAGTATCTTGATCAGCAGTAATATTAATTGCGCTCCAAGTACCTAATGTTGCATTATCGATACTACTAGTTTTAACTGTAATATCAACGTCTTTAGCTGCACCTCCTTGAGCTGTAAAGAATGCAAATGTTGCACCTACTACTGCTACTAATAAAGTTGCAATAGCAATAACTGTTAAAAGAATTGTATTTTTTCTGTTGTCCATATTTATGTTTCTCCTTCCTCTATTTTAATATTAGCAAATTTATAAGTTAAAAGCAAGAATTATTTACAACTTTTTTATACTTTTAGCTTAATCTAAAACAATTTCAAATTTATCTGTTATATTTCCATCTTCATCATGTAATGCTTTTATTTGTATATTTATTTTATCACTACCTTCAGGAATTGTTATTTTGTAAACTGATGGTAAGTTATATGCCGTGTTTGAATCAAAATTAACTACATCAGCATAACTATCAGATAAATTGTTTGATGCTAGAATTTTGCTTACTGTTGTTCCATAGCTATAAGCAACATTATAAATGTCATCTCCCATAAATGAAGTAGCTACTTTTTCAACACTTTTAGTATTTCCTTCTACTAGCATAATATTCATATCATTTATCTTATCACCGTTAATTATTCTTAAATTATAGTTTCCAGGCACTACATTATCAAAAACAAATTTATTGTCTTCATTTTGAGCTACAGTTGCATTTTCTAAAATAACTTTAGGTGAATTTATTGGAGTATCTTCTGAATTAGTAAAAAGCTTTCCTTCTATTTTATAAGACATTTCTGCATTTTTTACTCCTGCTACAATCTCAGTATTTACAAAAAAGTAAGTATAACTTGCTGCAGGTCCAGCTTCATCTGATAACCACATTTTTACACGATAAGTTTTAGTAGCTTTAGTACTATTTGTTCCTCCAACTTCTCCAAGTAATAAAGAATATCGATTATATCTCGAATCTTCTTCTTTTTTATAAATTGTAAGATCTGATATTGAAAGAGGTCCAGCTAATAGTGTTTCTTCTTCACCAGCACCATTGTATTCATAAACTGCAATTCTAATATAATCAATTGGTGTTAGTCTATCACTATCTAAATATCCTGATCTTTTTGTAAAATTATCCATGTCATAACCGATATTCAAAACAAATGAAGAATCAAGTGTTCCCGTATTTTGAACGTAGATAAGACTAGAATCTGATTCACTCATTCCAATTTCATCAGACACTGGGAATAAATTAGTTCTTAAAATTGATGAAGAATCATTACCATAAGAAACTTCTAAAGTCCCTGTTTTAATAGTTTGATTATTAGTGTTAGTCTTAACTGTAAAAAATGATGCGTAAGAAAAGCTAATTGAAATTCCTGTTAATGCTAACACACATACAACAACAAAAAGATTTTTGTGTTTCATTATTTTATCAAATATTTTATGTTCTCTTTTTTGGGATTTCATATTATCACCTAGAATAATTTTATCATATTTTTGCATATAAAAAAAGTCATTTTAATGACCTTTTCTATATCTTTCCTTTGGATCTAAGTATTTTTTACGAAGTCTTATTTCTGTTGGAGTTATTTCGATGTATTCATCATCTTCAATAAATTCCAAAGCTTCTTCTAATGTAAATTTCTTAGCTTTATTTAATTGTATAGCTTCATCAGCACTTTTACTACGTGTATTTGTTAGTTCTTTATTTTTACAAGGGTTGACATTTAAGTCTCCTTCTTTATTGCAAATACCAATAATCATACCAATATATACATCAGTTGAAGGGTCTACAATCATAGTACCTCTATCACTTAAGTTATATAGTGAATAACCAAAAGTTGTACCATTTTCCATAGAAACAAGAACACCATTCTTACGTCCATGAATTTCTCCAGCATAAGGACCATAAGAATCGAAAGAACGAACCATGATTCCTTCACCTTTAGTATCTGTAATAAATGTTCCACGATAGCCAATCAAACCACGAGTTGGAACTAAGTATTCGGCTTTAGTATAACCAATTTCACCAGGAGTAACACTTTGCATTATTCCTTTACGTTCGTTTAGCGCATTTATAACTGCTCCAGAATAATCATTTGGAACATTTACAATAACTTTTTCATAGGGTTCTAATTTTTTGCCATTTTCTTCTTTAAAAATAACTTCAGGCTTTGAAACAGATAGTTCATATCCTTCTCGACGCATGTTTTCAAGTAAAATTGATAAATGTAATTCTCCACGTCCACTTAC
>CAZSXH010000087.1:0-4428 GCA_964611015.1 uncultured Muribaculaceae bacterium | reverse complement strand
CTTTATCACTACCTGAGACTGTTTCTAAATAAATGATGTAAATAGTTTTAAAAAGACTAAGATTTATTTCTTTAATAATAAAATCGGGATTTTTACTAAATTCTTTTTGTAATCTCGTTATGATTTTATTCATAATCATCACCATTTATAATATTTACCAAATAGTGGTATTTATGCTAAAATGTTTATATCAGATATAGGAGTGATTTTAACTTGGAAAAAGAAATAATTAGACTTGATGATACTGGAAGAGGTATTTGTTATGTTGATGAAAAAGTTACTTTTGTTCCTAAAACAGTAGTAGGAGATTTAATTGAATTAGAAATAATTAAGAGTAAGAAAAATTATAATGAAGGCATTTTATTAAATGTTATTAATCCAAGCTCTAAAAGAATAAAACCAAAATGTCCATATTTTGATATTTGTGGAGGATGCGATTTACAAAATATTCCATATCAAGAAACAGTTGATTATAAAAAAGAGAAAGTAAAAAATCTTTTTGCGAGAAATGGTTTTTCGATAGATCCTATTTTTATTTCTAATGAACAAGATTTTAATTATCGCAATAAAGTAACTTTAAGTGTAGAAAATAAAATCGTGGGTTATAAAGAAGCAAAAAGTCATAAAATAATAGCAATTGATGAATGTGTTATTGCAGAAAATTGTATAAATAAAGTTATCCCCCTTATTAAGGAATTTGGTATTACGAGTGGTAAAGTAATAATTAGATGTAATCAAAATGAAGAGATTCTTTTAATTATAAATAGTAATGATGAAATAAATATTGATGTTAAAAAGTTAAAAAGTGTTTGTAAGCTTTGTGGAATAGTTTTAAATGATAAAACTTATTATGGTGAAAATTTTTTATATGAAAGATTGAATGACATAATTTATCGAATTAGTTATGATTCATTTTTTCAAGTTAATCCTTATATTGCTTCTAAGTTATTTGATATAGTAAATGAAAATATAAATGAATCTGATCAAGTAGTAGACTTGTATTCGGGAGTAGGAACTTTAAGTTTAAATGCTGCAAAAGTTTCTGAAAGTGTTATTGGAGTAGAAATAATTCCTAATGCTGTTTTGAATTCTATTTTTAATGCTAAAATAAATAAATTAGAAAATGCTAAATTTGTTTTAAATGATGCAACAGATGCCATTTTAAAAATTAATGATAGTTTTAATAAGCTAATTGTTGATCCCCCTCGTAGTGGACTTACTAAAGAAATTATCAATGTAATATTAAAAAGTAAACCTGATGGTATAATTTATGTTTCTTGTGATATGCATACATTAGTAAGAGATTTAAAATTATTAAAAAATAACTATCAAATAAAGAAGTTGTATACTCTAGATATGTTTAGCTATACTTATCATGTTGAAAACATTTGTATATTAGAAAAAATATAGAAGGAGAAAAAAATGATTTTAGATAGAAAAACTATAGAGAATGATGAAGAGTATTTAAGACAAGTTTCAACATCTGTTGATTTTAAAAATGATGATTATATGGAATATATAAAGAAGCTAAAAAATTATTGTGCTACTCATTATTGCTATGCTTTAGCACCCGTTCAAATTGGTATTCCTAAAAGATTAATTTATGTTAAGAATACAAAAGAGAATATGAATAATAATGTTACTGAAGGCTATGATGAAAGTATAATATATATAAATCCCAAGATTATTAATGTTCGTGGTCAAACTAGATTTTTAGAAGGCTGTGCAAGTTGCGTATATAAAGAAAACGATAAAATTATACATTATGCAGGGATAGTTGATAGACCTTATCTCTTAGAAATAGAATACTATGATATAAATGGCAATAAAATGGATAAAACTATTGAAGGATTTGAAGCAACAGTTTTTTCTCATGAATATGATCATTTAAATGGAATTCTTCATATGGATAAATCAAGCAAAATTTTTGAAATGACTATAGATGAAATGAAAGCTTATAGAGAAGAACATCCATATGAAATCTTATCCAAAGATGATAATGTTTAAAACATTTGCATATTAGAAAGGATATAAAAAAATGCATGTAATAGGAATTGAAGGAAAAGCAGGAAGTGGTAAAAGCACTGTTGCTAAAAATATTGTAAAAAAACTAAATAATTATCTTCATGTTGAAGAAAGTGATTTGCTTCTTATGTTTGTTGATGTGGCAATTCATCTAAAAGAAACTTTTTGTGATGATGAAAAGATTATTGAAGAAATTAACAATATTAAAGTGAGTTATGGTGTAAATGATAATAAAGTAAAGTTTATTTTAGATTATGAAACTATCGATAATTCTATGACTGCTTTAGAAAAGAAACTATTTGTTGCTAAAAATGCTGAACTAAAAAAATCGGTAGAAAAAAAGATATATAGCGAATTTAATAATATAATTAGTAAAATAAAAAACGATTATAATATTGTTATTTCTGGACATGAGTTAGAAAAGGCTTGCCCTAGTGTTGATTTTCTTTTTTTGCTTTTAGTAGATGATGAAGTAAGAGAAAAAAGACAAATAAATAGAGATAAAGACGAAGAAAAAATAAAAATTAGAGAAAAAGAAGAAGGGAAACTTTTTGAAGACAGTAAAAAAGCTATCATTATTGATAGCACAGATTTAAGTGTAGATGAAATATCAGAAAAGATAATAAGTTTTTTATCTTCCTCTAGTGGTATTAAAGAATCCTTCTAATTCCGGTATATCTTTATTTAAAGGATTACAATCATATAAAGATTTTATTTCTTCTTCTGTAGCATTGAGTTCTATAGCTAAAACTTTATAGCCTTCAATTGCAATTGCAAATAGATGAAAACCATCATCTGTTTTTTTAATGATAAATCCTTTAGTATCAAGAGAATCAATATATCCAAGAATATACATACAAATACTTTGATAAATATTATGAGACATGATACATGTTCCATCAGTCCCAATGCTTCTTATCAAGTTATCTAATACATAATCAATCTCATCAATTGGTAATTCTTCAAAAGAATCATTATTAAAAATAGCATCTTCTAAAAGACCAGCAATCTCATATAAAAATTGTTTTTTTATAAAATCTTCAATTTCACTCATTTTAAATGGTCTTAAAAAAGAAGCGTAGTCAGTTGTATCCAAATATGGATCAAGGCATGAAAATTGACCAGTTTCTTGATAGTAAGCAATAAGAGAACTCAGCTTTTTAAAGTTTTTACGAAAGTAATTAGCAAGTATTTGTGGCATTTCAAATTTTTTGCTAAAAGACATGTCTTTATAGCCATTTACATAAATGTTAAATGGTGTAGATAACTTATTACCAAAATAATAATAAACTTCACAATCAAAGCTTGAGTAATATCCATCTTTCTTCTTTAACTGTGTAGTTTCAATTATTGCTATTTCAGTAGAAAAGTAATATTCATTTATAGTTTCTAAATCTTCGGTTTGAATGTTTAATTCTACTATATAAAGTCCATTTTCATCTTTTGAAATTTTTAAAAGAAAATCATCTGATTCAATTTCTAAAAAGAATTCACTGGAAATACCTAAATCCTCAGGATAGTCAAATTCTTTTAAACAATCATATATTTCAGGTGATACCTTAAAAGTAATGTCTCCGATTTGGCAGTTGGCTAATATGATTTTTTCTAATTCTTGGAAATAAGCAGTGTTATATATTTCTGGATCAAGTAAATCAAATATGTCTGATAAAATCTTTTGATGTTTCATGAGCATTACTTCCTTACTAAAAAGTTATACTAACATAACTTTAAGGGGAAGTCAAAGTAAAGTAACTTTTTCTTTTATTATGAAATAAAGTGTGTTATAATCTATTTATCAGTTTTAAGTGGGCAGAAAATCCCACTTTTATTATTAGTTATGGAGGTGTTTATGAAAAAAGTTTTAGAAAAATTAAAACAAGATTTGCAAGAAGCTCTTGCAAAAGATGAACTTATAGTTGATGATGTTACTTTTGAAGAAAAGGGGAAGTATCATTTTCTAACAGTTACTCTAGATAAGATTGGAGGAATTGATTTAGAGATGATAGTTGATGCAACAAAAATAGTTAATGAAATCGTTGATAATACTTTTATAACTGATGATAGTTATATATTAGATGTTGTTAGTAAGGAAAGAGGTTAAAACATGAATGGAAAAGAATTAATTAAAGCACTAGATAATCTAGTAGCAGAAAAAAACATCAGTGCTGATATCGTATTTGAAGCACTACAATTAGCATTACAAACTGCTTATAAGAAAAACTTTGACTCAAAGACAAATGTTAGAGTAGATATTAATAGAGATACTGGAGATATTAAAGTATATTCATACTTAGTAGTAGTAGATGAATATGATGAAGGTAGTGAAACTACAGATGAAGAAGGAAATATTGTAAAAATTGAACCTGAAATCAATCGTGATGCTCAAATCTTACTTGAAGATGC
>CAZSXH010000086.1:0-4507 GCA_964611015.1 uncultured Muribaculaceae bacterium | reverse complement strand
TCTCTTTGGGCAGTAATAGCAAATATATTAAATAAATTATATACATAAGATGATTCTACTTTATTCAAATAATCAGAGTTTTCCTTTGTAGAAAAAAATTTTCTTGAATAATAATTAGCAAAATTTTTTTCAAAGAAATTATAAAACTCTATTTTATCTTCTTCGTGAGCAAATTGCTCATTATATAATTCAAAATCATTGAAAATCTTAACTGCATCATCAATAGAATAATGACATTTTAAAACTATTTGTTCATTATTTTCAAATTCGAATAATAATTCTTTAATTGCAGCCAAATTGTCATCTTTATCTAATATTATATTCACATTCAATTCTATTAACGGAAACTTCTCATTTATTCTTTCTTCATTAGATTTATAACTTATATATAAGGAACTTATAAAATCTTTTTTTAGACTTTTATAATTAAAATCACTTAGCTTAAAAGAAGAATTGTTAGTTAAAAATTTAGTCATAATTTCTACTACAGATGTTTTAGCAGTATTATTTTTTCCAACTATAACGGTTTGTTTTTCTACTGATAAACTACATTTTTGTTCTGACTTTCTAAAATTTTTAAATTCTATACTTTTTATTTTCATATTTACCTTTTCTCTCCCCTGATTGTATTGAATTCCTTTAAATCTATTAGATATATATTTATATTTTAGGAATTAAAGATACATAATCTATGCTTTCACCTAATATATCCCATTTGCCAACTTGCATTTTCTTTATCTTTTTCCCCTCATTACCGAACTCTAATAAGTCAATTCTTGATAGGTTATTAAAAATTTTGTTTAAACTTCCTAACCCTTTTGGTGATAAAAGAAACGCTTCAACAGGTTCGCATAATTGACAATACGCCCATAACTGTCCTAAATCATGCAAATTAAGTTGATTCTTCTTAGCTTCAATAAAAACTAAAAACACTCTATTTTTCTCTTTTATAATTCCTAAAACATCTATTTGAATATCCACTCCAACTGATTCAGGATAATAACTTAGAACTCCATACTCTTCTAAATATGTATCCAATGTTTTTGAATGTGAATCAATGGTTATAATTTCTGCATTTTTATATTTATCTTCCAAATAGCTTTGAAGCCATATTCTCATTGGTTCATATAATTCATTTTCTAATAAAACACTATTTTTCATAACCTAAATCCTTTGCTAAATGTGTCCAAGATTCATAATGTTTCCCTCGTATTTCAACTGGTAATGAGTCGTCATTTTCTCCAGGGTGTTTTGGCTTAGTTCTTTTTCTAATTGGTTTTTCCCAATAAAACCTATGTGTTTCTGCTGAAGATAGATATTTTAAAAGTTCATCACTATATTTTTCAAGTGCATCTTGTTTATGTTTAATATTAAATCCAATTGGCAAGAATTCATTTGCATATATTTTTATTTGATGCTCTTTTTTCCAATATAATAATTTCCCTTTATTATATTCTTTTAAATTACTATCTCTAAAATTAGGATGTCCAAAATCAATATTATGGATTGGTATATCAATACCTTTTAATAAATTTGCAATATCAATAACTAATTTCCAATTACCTGGTATTTCGATGTAAACTCTATGATGTCCCGTTTGACCATATGCCTCATTACTTTTTCTAATGTATCCAGTAACATCTGCAATTCCTCTAAGTAAAGATTTTTTTTGGTCAGTTGTAATATTAAACAACTCAGTATTCATTTCCATATAATGATGTTTGCTACCATTACCAATATAATGTAAAATTTGTCTCATAACATATTCAGCATTTGGTTTTCTAAAAGATAGTTTTGTAGATCTTCTATCTTGCGTGCATACTAAATCTGTTCCAAGCAATGGTTCTATAATAAAACGTATATCTACAATACTTGCTTTAACATAAATTTGAACATCTTTTTGATCATCCGTATACAAATTTTTATGAGGAATATCTATTGTCACTGTTGTTTCATTATTCCCTTGTTGAATTTCCCCGTTTCCTAAAATCATACCTATTAAATAAGCCATTTCTGTATTCATTATAACTCACCTATTTCTTTATAAATTTCATCAGCTATTGCCTTTGCTAGTAAAGGCGGAACTGCATTTCCTATTTGGGTTCTTATATGCACCTTTGAACCCATAAAAACAAATTTATCATCAAAAGATTGAATTCTTGCTGCCTCTCTTGGTGTTATTGCACGATTTAAAAACGGATGATTATTTGTTCCGTTTGATGAAGCATCAAACCTTGTATCTATAGTTGGAGAAACACTATCCCACTTAAGCCTTCCCCATGTACCATTAAACTGTTGCTTGCCCAATAATTTTTTTGGCAAATGTTCCTTTCCAGACTCTGGTGGTATCATTTTCAACTTTTTTATAGCTAATTCAGAATGATTAGATGCTTTATGATTATACAATTTTTTAGAACCTTTTCTCATTTCTTTTTGATAATCACTTGTTGGTTTTGTAATATATTCTTGTTCAAAGTCACCTTCCGCTGAATTTAAATATGCTAAATCAAATATTGCATCTTTTACCGTAACTTTTTTTGTTACAGTTGGTTGTGGTAAATTAATACTTTTGTTTTTAGAACATATAAATATTGCTCTTTGACGAGATTGAGGAACACCAAAATCTGATGCTGTTAATACTCCACATTCAACAAAGTATCCTAATTCTTTTACCTTATTTATAATTTGATTTTTAAACCATCCAGCAGATGTAGATAATAGAGCTTTCACATTTTCTATAATAAAAACTTCTGGTTTAAGTTCTTCAACAAAATTCAAATATTCTTTAAAAAGATAATTTCGAGGATCATCTAATCCCAATTTCTTTCCTTTTAAAGAAAAACCTTGACATGGTGGACCACCAATAATCATATTAATTTTTTTCTTTTTACTTAATTTAATTACATCCTGTTTTACTTTATTATCGGTTATATCACCTACAATAGTTGCAGTTTTAGGCATATTATGTTTGAAAGTTAAAATTGCTTGTTCATTAAAATCTAAGGCAACTGCGGTTTTAAAATGACTATTTTTCTCCATCCCATAAGAAAAACCACCAGCACCACTAAATAAATCTAAAATAACAAAATCCTTAATTTTTTTATTACTAATTCTTCTTTTTATTAATATTCTTTTAAAAATCTCTTTGCCATTTAATATTGGTTTAAATAAATCATACTCATTATCTGATCCATGATTGGCTTCACCAACGATTTCAAATTGTTCTTTATTATATCTATTTATAATTGTAATAGGTACTCCCATTATTCCATAGTAATCACAAGGTATATCATTTATTGTTTTAACATTTATTGCATCATAATTATCGTACTTGGGATAATCAATTTCATTATACAATTTTGTTAACTTTATTTCTTTATGTCTTCTTTCATTATCTATATTTGTAAGCCACATAGCATTTCCAAGACTTCTCCATTTTTGACCATTTTCATCAACCCAATATCTTGTAGTTCTTGGTTTAGAAGATGCTGGAACTTTAAATCTCATCTCACCAAATTGATAGCCTGTCCATACTTTATCGTCTTTAATTAATGGAAATATTTCTTTATAAGTCAATGCATTTTGATTACCAACAATTAAAAACTTCTTTTTGTATTTCATAATAGTAGCAACAAATTCTTTAAATAAAGAAAATGGCGGGTTTGTAACAATAATATCAGACTCTTTTAAATAGTTAATGCACTCCAAACTTTGAAAATCTCCTTTACCATTTAATCTTTTTATACAGTTTGAGCTATGCAAAAATTCATTAATTAAAGAATCAGGTATCACACCATTTATATCAGTAAATTTTGTAACATCTAAAACATATCCATTTTTATTTGATATTTTTTTTTGTTTTTGATCTAAAAGTTTTAATTCAGTGGCAACTACTTTTGATGAAGCATAAGATGTACAAATTAATCTCTTTAATTTTAAAATATTAAAGTTTTTTAAAAAGAATTTACAAAAATTAGATTCAAACGGATCATCACAATTGCAAAGTACAGTTTTGTCTTTAAAACTTGTACTATAATGCATTACTTCATTTTCTATATCTTCATATCTAGTATAAAACTCATCATCTTTACAAACTTTTGCATTCTGTAAATTTATATTTTTATTTGCCATCAACAATCACCACCACTTCTTGTAATTCTAATTGCAATTAATATATTTTAAATTTAACATTTAAATACATAAACATATTATAATTATACCATATTTCGACATTATTCGATAGAGCATTGCTTCAAATTTTTAAATTTGGTTTTATCTATTTTATCTATTTGTTATTTAATATTTTATTTACTAAATACTTTATAGTGTACCAAAATACCGTATACGGTAAATCCAGTGGTAGAAAACGTAGCCCTGGATTATTTAAAAGGATTTTCGTATATAGTGTACTCATAATAAATTTTTCCGTCTTCTCTTCGCTTTTCAGTTACGTCTAAATAATGAAACTCTTTTAATTCTTTAATTACATTTCTAATAGTTGTTTTAC
>CAZSXH010000085.1:0-4594 GCA_964611015.1 uncultured Muribaculaceae bacterium | reverse complement strand
CTCTTGCCATAAATTCCACCTACCATCTATAGTGAGCAAATGCTTTATTTGCTTCAGCCATCTTGTGAGTATCCTCACGTTTTTTAACAGCGCCACCAGTACCTTCAGCAGCATCCATAAGTTCATTAGCCAAATTAATAGCCATTCCCTTACCATTTCTTAGTTTTGCATAATTAACAATCCAACGTAACGCTAGTGTTTGACTTTTCTCATCACTAACTTCTACTGGTACTTGATAATTAGATCCACCTACACGACGAGATTTAACTTCAAGTGCAGGACGAACATTTTCTAAAGCTTGATTATAAACGTCCATTGGTTCTTTACCAGTTTTTTCTTTTATAATATCAAATGCTTCATAAAGAATTCTTTGTGCAGTACCTTTTTTTCCATCTTGCATAATTTGATTTACTAATTTTGTAACTACTTTTGAATTATACACTGGATCTGGTAATACATCTCTTTTTATTGCTCTTCTTTTACGCATTTTTTCTTCCTCCTTTATCTATTATTTTTTTGGTTTTTTTGTTCCGTATTTACTACGTCCTTGTTGTCTATTTTGAACGCCTTGTGTATCAAGTGTTCCACGAACAATGTGATAACGAACACCGATTAAGTCTTTAACACGTCCACCTCTTACTAAAACAACACTGTGTTCTTGTAAATTGTGTCCTTCACCTGGAATATAAGCATCGATTTCTTTACCATTTGAAAGTCTAACACGAGCATACTTTCTTAATGCTGAGTTCGGTTTTTTTGGAGTTCTTGTACCAACTTTAGTACAAACACCTCTTTTTTGTGGACTCTTAGCATCTGTTTGCTTCTTTTCTAGAGTATTAAATCCAACATTTAATACTGGACTTTTACTCTTTCTTGTTTTTTTGCTTCGATTCTTCTTAACTAATTGGTTAATCGTAGGCATAATATTTCTCCTTTCCATTAACACACACCCTGGTGTATCATAATTTACTTTTAATCAGGTTCTACCTAAGCAGAACCTGTTTTTAAACGCACCAATAATATATCACTAACAATATATGATTGTCAAGTGATTTTTTGCTAAAATTTAGCATACTATTGCAAGAAAAAAGCTTAGTATTTTTTACTAAGCCTTAATTAATTGTTTAATCTTGTTCTTGATATTCCTAAAGAAATATCTTTATTTGTTAAATCAGGATGATTAAATGTATCAAAATCATCAGGTGTTAAACTTGGAAGTAGTGCTGGCTTTTCGCGAAAATATTCACAAACTTTAGTCAATGAGTCTTCTCCAACTAACGGATAATCATCAATTACTTCTCTAATATCATCTACTTCTTTACTCTTTTCTAAAGTAAATTTACCATTTTTATTGACAACTCTATAACCATAATACATATAATGATTTAATCTAACTTTACCAGTGTTTGGCCAGTAATTTGGATCACGAGTCCAACCATCATGAATTACAGTCTCTGTCTCAATTGTTACATTTCCATCGTCATCTACAGAAGTATAAATTTCTGTTGTTTCATAATAATAGTAAAACTCTAAATAGTCCGGATGAGTTAACATTTGATTATATAAGAAATCCCAATTAGTTGCTCCTAAAAATAGGCCCTTTTTTTCAAGAGTTTTAAAATAATCGGCATCAACACTTGTCACTTCAATTGTGTTATCAGTCCAATTATAACCTCCAACGCTCATACGTTCATCTTCCATATATTTTTCAATCTTTATTTGACCATTTACGTTTTTTATATATTTATGAACATGTCTATTAATCAATTCACACTCGGATTTTTCCGATGAACAACTACCAAGCATCACACTAAGAGCTAAAGCACAAGGTACAATTTTTACAACTTTATGTTTCATGCTACTAACCTCTTCTTCGGTTTCTTCTTAAAGATGTTGATAAAGCTTCAACTTCTGGTAATAGCAATTCACTATCTAAGTTATATTTTTTTACTACATCATTATGTTCAGCAGCTAAAGCCATAGCTTCTTCCTTAATTTTTAATAATTCTTCGGTTAATTCTTTTTTAGTTAGCTTTTTAGTTCTAATCTTTTTATCAAGATCTCCTAACAACATTTTTATTTCATATACCCCAATTCCATTTTGAGATATAATTAATCCTAAAACTACTTGAATAACGAATCCACCAACTAAGCCAATAATAGCAAGTGGCCAAACAAACTTTGTGCTTTTTCTAGTTTCGCTTCCTTTATATGTTTCTGTAATTAGAATTTCGGCATCAGTTGTGCTATCAGATGTATCTAGGGTATCTTTAGGTTCTACAAAACTATACTTTTCTAAAACGTTACCTTCTAAATCTTCAACACTTATATGATAATCATCTGAAACTTCATCAGGAGTTATATACTCATAAACTGTAGCATTTCTAATGTATCCAACTCCTGTTGGATTTTTTCTCCAAGGAGTTTTAACTGTTACTGAAGCAACATAAGCAGTTTTGCTTTCTTCCCAAGTCACTTCTTGTTCACCTACAATTTGTTTTGTTTCAGCATTTACCGTTCTTGTAATAGTTTGATATTCAGTAATATTATTAGACATAACTTTACCGATACCCTTACCAGCACTATAGGTCATAACAGGAATAAGAGCAAACGCTAATAAATTAGTATAAATTTTAGCCATATTAAAGCGAAGTTTTCTTAACTCTTTTTTAGTTAAATCTCTTTGAGCAACTACCCTATTTTTTTCGTTTTGTAAATTTTGAGCGTTATCAGCTATTCTTCTTATAGCTTCACTTTTTCTTTCTTGATAAGTTGAATTTGGATTACCTACAACTTTTTTAGATAATTTACTAACAAAATCTTTTGATAAATAGTCATATCCTAATCCGTCTTTATGTATGCCTTCTAGTTCTTCTGCTAATACATCTTTAATATCTAATTTATTGATATCTTTTTCAATAAGTCTACCTAAGTTTTCACGATCCATATTACGATTTTTAGCATTAATATAGTCTATAACCGTGCTTAAGCCAAACACTTCTTCATGAAGTATAACACCATATACAGTTTTATAAGCTTCTTCAATTATTCTTATTCTTTCTTTTTTACCTTCATGATTTAATTTGCTTATAGATTCCAATAAAGATTCGGTATCACGAATTATTTCATCAATATTTTCCGCAGTAACATTTGATAACATCGAATCTATCTTAGATGATAATAAATATACATCATAAAATGGTATATATTCTTCATTTAGTTTTTTTGTTATGGCATCAACTCTATCAATATACTTTTTCAATATATTGTAATTTATATCTGCTTCAAAAAACTCTTTTTCTTCTTTTAATTTTTTATTACTATCAACTTCTGTTTTTATTTTTGTTAATTCTTGTTCATATTCTTTGATATCAAATAAACCTCTGATTTTATTAAATATCCCTTCAAGATTTTTAACTTTTGCATCATATTCTTCATGAGCCCTACTAATATCTATTTGTGTATCGCTTTCCATAAAATAACCCCCTTAGTTACCTTAAATTATACCATATTTTAGCCAAAAAGTCAAAAATAGGGAGCTTAATAGCTACCTATCTTCTTTCCCTTTTTAAAGTTGCCCCTTCATCTACTAGTGACATACACAGGTCTAAGTAATCTAAATATTCTTCTTCTGTTTCAAATGTTTGAACACCATTATACCTTTTTTCTGCATCTTGCACTTCTACAGAAAACATAGGTAATTCTTCTTTTTGCTCTTCTTTTCCATATAATTGAAACATCACTTTTTTAGTTTCTTCAGCTACTCCCACTTTTTCTTCTGAGTCTTGTCTTTTCTCATGTTCAATAAAACAAAACAATCTGTTAATTCCAAGTGCAAAATTATTTAATAAATATCTAAATGAGAAACCAAACGGTACACCTACAATTCCAAGTGCTATTCCTAAAATTAAATTATCCATTCCATATGTACCAGCACATAAACCAATTGTTGAAAAAAATAACGAAAAAACAAAGTATATTACTTTCATAAAAGTTTCATCATTGATATCTTTTTTTATAAAGTCAATATAATTATTTATTAATTTTTTCATAATCCCCCTAGAAACTGCTATATAAAACATATATAAAGTAAGTGGCAATTAACAAAGCAATTAAAATGCAAGAACTAAGTAAAAGCATTTCAACAAGACTCCAGCCACCATTATTAAGACTTGATATTTTATTTTTCATTTTCCCACCTAAATGTATTATAATTAATAATCTATTTAAAGTCAATTTCAAGCACAAAAAAAGTACTGAAAAATCAGTACTTAGAAGTTTAATTAAGCTAATTCTACTTCAGCACCAGCTTCAGTTAATTGAGCTTTAATTCCTTCAGCTTCATCAGCAGGAACGTTTTCTTTAATGTTTCCACCGTTATCTGCTAAAGCTTTAGCTTCAACTAATCCTAAACCAGTAATTTCTTTAATGATTTTGATAACTGCAATCTTATTTCCACCAGCTGATTTTAATACAACAGTCTTAGTAGATGATCCAGCATCTTCAGCAGCACCAGCAGCTGGAGCAGCAGCAACTGCAACAGCACTTGGATCTACTCCAAATTCTTCTTTCATTGCATCAACTAATTCTTTTA